>CBDULE010000008.1:0-18597 GCA_965367995.1 uncultured archaeon
CTCTTAAACCGCTTGAAACACGTGTCTGGATAGACAAGAATAAGAATGGAGTTAATGATCTTGGAGACCTCAACTTCACTAGAATACAGAGTGCTGTAATCGCAGCTGATCAAGGAGACTGGATATTCGCCGAGCCAGGAGTATACTACGAGCACGTCTTCATAAATGGTAAAGCAGTGAACTTGACGAGCACTCAAGGACCAGCTTTAACGAAGATCGTTGGATCAATCGATGTCGGGGGAGCTGGTTTCTCTGGAGATCTGAGAATACATGGCTTCACTATTGAATGCGACACATGCTTCCTCTGCCCACTATGTGGTTCAATAAGCCTGGCTTTCATACATCCAGAGGATACTTCGTGGACTGGTAAAATAATATTTGAAGATAACATCCTGGTCTATCATGGAATAGGGATAGGGGCAATACATGTTGAAGACCAGTTCTACGCTCTAGGAGGTAACATCAATGGCTTGCCGGGCACCCGCCTCATCCTTAGGGGGAACACTGTTAACTGCAGTTGGGCTCTAATAGGTTCCGGAATAGTATTGGAATATGTCTTCGACGCTCTAGTTGAAGAAAACACTGTGTTCGGCCATCTACTAGGGGCTGGAGCATGTATTAGTGGGAGCATGTTCGTTGACTTCAAGAACAATACTATACGAGACAATGCTTACGGAGGGCTGATCCTAGCACCATCTCTAACTAAGACAAGCAATCTGAGAATTTTTGGCAACAGCTTTGAAAACAATGGACACCTATACGGATTATTGAGACCGTTGTTCACACTATTAAACGAAACACTATTAAACGAGACATTACTATCGATCCCCATTGTAAGGGGCTTAGGGTGGAACATTGCTATATTAAACAATTCAGTGATCTCTGATACTGTACGGTTGAATTACAATACATTTACAAACACCACTATAATACGAGGACACCTAGCAGTATTCGAGAAGTTCTCTGATACAATAAATGCGACATATAATGATTGGGGATTCTACACTGTGCACGAAATAGAAGACATGGTCTATCATCACTTCGATGATCCAAGATTAGATGTAGTAATATTTGCGCCATGGCTTTACCCAAGTAATGAGTCTAGCGGAATAGCTATTTCGATCGAACACCTACCATCCGGTTCAACAGATCACGTTGTGGAGACCTCAACTGAGGACGCTAAGGTAGTGGCCTACGTAGATACTGTTGGAAATATTGCATTCGAGATCACACTATACACGATGAACCCTGAACCCGAAGCCGAAATCCCAGCTAACACAACGCTCTCTGGCTACGGCTTTGACATTAACTTAAACGACACGGATGCAATATCTTGGCCAATATACATTGAACTCCACTATCCAGATGACGTGGAGAACGAGGAGACTCTAGCAGTGTACTATTATAATAAGACTGCAAATAGTTGGATGAGATGTAGTAATACAGGTGTGGATGTTGAAAACAACATTGTCTGGGCATATATATCAAAAGACGAGTACTTGGCTGAGATGGGAAGCAGATTCAATATATTGCATGGCGAGATTGAGATCGTGGGAGGCCTAATTCAAGTAGTTGGAGAAGACGTTGAGGCAAATACTATTCTCACATCAATACTACTGCTATTAGCGGTCTTTGTATCGGCGAAAGCAGTCTATACTTGGAATTCTAGAAAACGCTGAAAGCTATCGGGTACACACTTAACATTTTTACCTTTAAATAAAGAATTAGAATAGAAATGCGACTCCATGCTTCCGGCTACGCGGTTTCCCGAAAACGCGTGCTAACCCTTCACGCTTTTTGAACATAATTTTTCAGCTATCGCTAGCTCGATGAGGTGGGAAAATGATGGAGGTATTTGAGGGTAAATTTGACTTAAATAAAGTAATTGAATAGTTAGTTAAAATAGAACCATATTTTCTTGCTCATGGGAGTAGGTTAGAGCTGTTTATTAGAGATGCTCTTACTCTTTCTTCATTAATTAGTTTCCTCAAAATTATAAATATAGTCTCACATTAAGGGAAATCTATAAGGCTTGTAAAGAAGAGGTCAATGCAAGCTAAAAAAATATTGGTAGTTGGAATCGTTCAAGGTGTTGGTTTTAGACCATTCATACAGCGAATAGCTATTAAAAACGGTTTAACTGGGTATGTAAGGAATTTAGGAGGTTCCGAAGTAGAAATATTTGTAGAAGGATCCGAAGAGAGAATTAAAAATTTCCTCGAAGATTTGATTAAGAAAAAACCAAGAGTAGCTAAAATAGAAGAAATAAGCGTTATAGAAGCTGAGCCTAAAGGCTTTAAAGACTTCGTAATAAAGAAAAGCGGTTTTAAGTTCTCAAAGCGCTCAATGATTCCTCCAGATTTCGCAATGTGCGATTTTTGTAAAAGAGAGATACTTGACCCTAGGAGCAGATTTTATGGATATCCTTTCCATTCTTGTGCTTGGTGTGGACCTAGATTCTCCATGATTGAGAGGATACCATATGATAGAGAAAATACATCTATGAGGGATTTCCCTTTATGCGATGAATGTTTGAGAGAATATAATGATATTAGGAATATAAGGAGATACCACATCCAAGGCATAAGTTGCCCTAGATGCGGACCTAAAGTCTGGCTTTCTGATAGGGATGGGAATGTTATCGAATGCTCCAATCCTATAAAAGAAGCTGCAAGATTAATAGATGAAGGCTTTATTATAGCTGTTAAAGGAATTGGAGGATTTCATATAGCTGCTTTAGCTACTGATGATGATGTTGTTCTAAAACTTAGGAGGAGGAAAAGGAGAAAAGCAAAGCCCTTTGCAATCATGGCCCTTGATGAAAACGTTGCATCTAGCATTGTTGTTATTGATGAAAAAGCACTTATGATATTAAGATCACCGGAAAGCCCTATTCTTCTTCTACCAGAAAAAGAGGGTTCTCCAGTATCCAGATACGTAGCCCCAGGTTTAAGGAAGCAGGGAATTATGTTAGCTTACACACCTCTACATTATCTTCTCCTGAGGGAGACGTTGGATAAATTTCTAATCATGACTAGTGGGAATATCCATGAAAAGCCTATGGTCATTGATAATGAGGCAGCATTCAAAATTTTAGGAAACATAGCTGATTTCTTTCTTTTGCATAACAGAAGAATTGTAAATAGAGTTGATGATAGCGTTGTGAGATTTACTGATGGAGAGCCTACGTTATTAAGACGCGGGAGAGGTTATGCTCCGGAATGGATTAGAATTCCTATTAAACTTAAGAGAGAGATAATAGCTTTTGGAGCAGAACTCCAAAATGCAGGAGGAATAGGTTTTGACGATAAAGTTATTCTTACACAATTCATAGGAGATACTGATAAATTCGAGAACTTAGTTGAACTTGAAAAATATTTGAACTTCTTTATAAGAATGTATGACATAAACCCATCTAATTCTCTGATAGTAGCTGATAAGCATCCATTATATTCGTCAAGAAAACTTGCAGAGAAATGGGCTGAAGAGTACGGAAGTCCAATTTTATTTGTCCAGCATCATTTAGCTCATATCGCATCTGTGGTAGCAGAAAATAGGATAAAAGATACGGTTGTAGGCATAGCAATCGATGGCGTTGGTTATGGAGACGATGGAAATATATGGGGAGGAGAAATTATAGTTCTTAAAGAAGATGGGAGGTATGAAAGAGTTGGTCATCTCGAGTACATTCCTCTTCCAGGCGGCGATAGAGCTGTTAGATATCCAGTTCGTTCGCTAATAGGATTTCTCTCAACTTTTATGGTTGAAGATGAAATAATTGATTTCCTAAGAGAGCGTAATTTAATAAGAGGATTGCCGCTTGGAGAAAAAGAGGCAAGAGTTGCAATCAACCAGTCTAAAAATGCAATACTGCATTCAAGCACTGGTAGGTTCTTGGATTCCATCTCTGCTTTACTCGGTATATGTTTTGAGAGGGATTATGAGGGAGAGCCAGCTATAAAGCTTGAGGAATTCTCATATGGTGGAAAGATAGTTGAGGACCTATCATTTAAAGTTACTAAATTGGATGGCAAATATATAATTAGGACATCGAAATTCCTAGAGGAAGTAATAGACAAAATGGACGAAATTGGTGAAAAGTCTATAGGCGCTACGGTACAGTTTAAGCTTGGAGAGTCTTTAGGAACAGTTGCAGCTAAAGTAGCTGAAATGATTGGTGCAGAGATTATTGTTATTAGTGGTGGTTCAGCTGTTAACGATTATATTATTAAAGGTGTTAGAAGAGGTATTAATGGTTACAAGCTTTATAGGAATAGAAAGGTTCCTCCAGGTGACGGAGGTATAGCTCTCGGACAGATTTACTTAGCAGGTGTATGGAGCAATGATTGAGGTATCCATAAAAGGCCTAGGTGAAGGAATCTCTAAGCTTCTTTCAAAAAGCTTTAGAGTGACGGAGGACGCTGAAATTTCGATTGCCTGGATAAGGGATGAGGAGGATATAGAAAAGAATCCTTCAAAAGTGATAGTAGATTTAAACTTTAGAAGTTCGGACAATGATTTAGATATTCTCGGGAAGAAGTATGGTAAAGTGATAATTCCGAAAGTAAATGCTTTATTCACTCTATGGCAGGTTTTTTCTTCTCATTTCAAAAGAAATGTTAATGTAAGCATATTTGCTGGCGTCCTTCCAATACATGACTCGCATCCATTTAGGATATTGCCTTTAAAACCGGCGAAAGATTTTATGAAAATTTTTCAAGAGGAAGCATTTGGAGTTTATAAAGGAAAGGTTGAGAGTTTTAATGTGCTTTCTTTAAGAAGGGATGTGGAGATAAAAATTGGAGACTTCTATCAGCTAGAAGCCGTTATATTTGGTGCATTAGATAGATTTCTCCTTTATAAAATTGGAAAAAAGTTTCATAAACTTTATTTCTTCCTACTGGGCAGGAAAGGTTTCATAAGTGATCTTTCAGCGCTTTTGAAATTTAACCTGATAGAATGCGATGAATTATATTCTTCTTTAAATGAGTATGAAGATGAGGACTTATTTTTATTTCAAATATCGATAATAAATCGCTTCATGAAGAGCCTTGAGGTTTGGAAGGTTGAAATGGAATACGATTATTCAAAAAATGAAAGGGCAATTGATAGAGCAACATTAGCCCTAATTAAGATTTTGTTAAAGGCAATAGATGTTGAGAAATATAAGCCAGGAGTCTTATGGCCATTTGACCTTTTCCGTGAGGAGGAATACTTTGAACTTCTTGTGAAAGAGATTAAAAATGTAGGTGGCTTTATTAGTTATGAGGAGTTTAAGTACGGGTATGTTTAGGTAAGGAAATATGAAATTTGACATAGAGAGGATACATATTATCTATAAGAATTTGATAAAAATGGGTAAAGAACTTGATGCTGAGAAGTTTAGAGCTGTTCTTGAGAGTAAAGGATTTAAGAAAGAGGAAAGGGTAATTCCTACACCTACTGGTCCGCTTAAAGAATATCTTCTTAGAGATCCGAGAAGTCTGAGGGATTTAATCGTGGTATCTGTAAAAGGATTTGTTGTTGATTCCTGGAGCTTTACAAATGCTTTAGACTTAACAAATTTGGCCTATGAAGTTTATGAAAGTATTCTTGGTGATGCTATCAGTTATACCCTTGTAGATATAATTGGACTATTTGACGCAACTGTTTTGGTTTCCGCTGATACTTTTGAACTGGTTGGAAAACTAATTAATTCAACTTACGTAAAAAAGCTAAGAAACGCTTTTAATAGGCAAGATCTAAACCCCTTTTCAGCGGGAATCTCGATAGGAGAACCCGTGGCTCCTAACGAATGGATCATTATGAATTTTGTTCCAATCCCTGACCCAAATGCTGGAAGAAGGGGCAGAAGATTAAAGGTATTAATTGAGTATCGAGGAGTTGATTCTGATAAAGGTGTTGAATTTCTTCAGAATCTCTCCGATGTAATTAAGAAGGCTATAACCGCTATCATGGATTGAGGGATAAATATGAAACTATTTGGAACATCTGGTATAAGGGGATATATTGACGAGAAGCTCAGACCAGAAAATGTTGCTAAAATAGGATTAGCTATAGCTAAGTTTTTTGGGGAGAATTCCCTAATTCTTGTTGGATATGATCATAGATATCAATCGATACCAATAAAATTAGCCCTAGAATCCGGTCTTTTAGCAGGAGGAGTTGATGTAATAGATGTCGGTTTAATGCCTACTCCTGGGGTTCTTCATGTTCTCAAATATATAGGTGCTGATGGGGCTGTAGTTGTTACTGGAAGCCATACACCACCTGATATAGATGGTATCCTAGTATTCAAGTATGATACTTCTGAGCTTTCTCACGAGGAGGAGAGAGAAATTGAGAAAATATATTTGAAAGAGAACTTTAACAGAGCAAACTGGAAAAACTTAGGAACAATAGAATATATTGAGGATGCTTCTCTTATCTATCAAGAAAGCGTTCTGAAGCTTATAAAGCTAAACAAGGTAGAGGGAAGAAAAATCGTAGTAGATTCTGGCAATAGCGTAGCATCAGGAATTCTTAAAATGATTTTTCAAAGTGCCAATATCGATGTTGTTGCAATTAATGACTATATGGATCCAGAATTTAGAGGGAGGGATCCCCAACCAACAATTGAGAATCTTCAGAAAATGGGGAAAGTAGCTAAAGCCATTAGAGCTGATATTAGTGTTGGAGTTGATGGAGATGGGGATAGAGCAATTTTTGGTGATGAGCTTGGAAATATCTATTGGGGAGATGTTACTGGAACGATATTCGTCAAAAAATTACTGAGAGAAGGAGTGAAGAAATTTGTGATGACAATAAATACCAGCTCTATTCCTCTAATCATGATAGAGAGGGCTGGAGGAAAAGTTTTCTTTTCAAAAGTTGGTCCTCCTTCGATTGCATATATGATGAAAAAGAATAATGCCCCATTCGGTTTTGAGGAAAGCGGAAAATTTGTATGGAGTGACGCGATATACTATGGCGACGCAGCTTTAGCTACATTAAGACTTCTCGAGATTTTAGAGGAAGAAGGGAAATCTCTATCGGAATTAGTAAAAGAACTCCCTCAATCCCTTATGATAAAAAAGAATATACCTTGTCCAGATGAGCTTAAGCAGAAAGTTCTAGAAGAAGCATATAGTCTTGTTATTAAGGAAATTCCAAAGGAGGAGATAAGAGAAATATATACCTTCGATGGTTATAAAATAATGCTTAAAGATTATTCCTGGATCCTATTGAGACCGTCAGGGACGGAACCAGTATTCAGAGTATTTGCTGAGTCATTGAGTTCTGAAAAAGCTAAATGGTTGGCTAGAATAGGAGAGAACGCTGTAAAGAGTGTTTTAGAGAAATTGAGAGTATAAGTTTATGACTTCTCTCAAAACTTTATAAGCTTTCCATACATCCTCGATCTTTACTTTCTCATCCATAGAATGGGCATGCTCTAAGCTTCCTGGACCAAATACTATAGAATCTACCCCATTAATTGCAAAATTATTAGCATCAGTCCAGGCCATCATGGCAGCGAGCTCTGCATCTTCATTTAAAGCTTTCTTAAATGCCTCAGAAATTAAGCGAACAAATTTATCGTTTTTCGTTCTGAATCCGCTAGAAATATCCTCTATGATCACCTTACCAATCTTAATTTCATTTATTAAGTGAGTCATTACCTTATACGCATCCTTATCGGGAGGAACCATAATCTCTAAGGATAATTCTACGCTCTCTGGTGTGGAATATTCAAAACCTGAAGAATGAATTCTTGTGTACGTAAATTCTAGGTCTTTAAGTAGGGATGATAATACGTTATGCAACTCTCCAAGCCTTAAAATTGGATTTTTCAACGGATTTCTTGCGGCGATAGAATTAGGATGATGAGCTTCTCCTTCAATAAGAATCCGAGCCTCTATATAGCCGTATCCCGCGGTAGCTATTTTAAGCTCAGTTGGCTCTATCACAATAGCAAACTCAGGATAGAAATCCTTTAAATATTTAACAGAACCAGCTCCACTTGTTTCCTCCTGCGATAATATCACCAGGGATAAATCATCAGGAATTCTAGAGCTTATGCTAAGGGTGAGAATTATGGCAACACCACTTTTAACATCGCAAGCCCCTCTCCCGACTATGAATTCATCCTTAACCCTTAATGGCACATACGGTTGTACCGTATCCACATGTGATGCGATTATTAACTTCGGCCTCTTTACTGGATTAATTATCAAATTATAGGAATCTCCTTCAATATGCTGAAGCTCATATGGTATCGAGTAATTGTCAAGTAAATTCATGATAAATCTTATTGCTGGCCCTTCTTTAGATGAGGGTGTCTCTATGCTAATTAACGTTTTAAGCGATTCCAGTAGAAATTTTTTCTCGTCTTTTATTCTTTGCAACACTTAACACCATATTAAGCAAACTGGAAGTTATGATTAGTAATCTTTTTAAAACAAAAGATTTTTCTTAAAATCATCATTAACCTTGAGGGTCATTGTTCGTAAGCTAATAATATTGGTGAAGGAGTGTGGACGGTGGCAGAGAAATACTCCTTAGTGCCTCCTAAAGTTTATAATCCTAAAGAAGTTGAAGAAAGAGTCGAATACTTCTGGATTAAAAATAATGTTTATGAGCTTGTTAAGAAAAAGAATAAAGGCAAAAAGAAATTCTACTTCCTCGATGGTCCTCCTTATACAAGCGGTTACATTCATTTAGGAACAGCATGGAATAAAGTTCTCAAGGATGTTGTTATCAGATTCTATACAGCTAAAGGATACGATGTATGGAGACAGCCTGGATGGGACATGCATGGTCTTCCTATTGAAGTTTTAGTTGAGAAAAAGCTTGGCATCAAGAACAAGAGGGAGATTGAGAAGCTTGGAATCGAAAAATTCATTGAAGAGTGTAAAAAATTCGCATTAACTAATAAAGAGATTATGACGAAACAGTTTCAGAGATTAGGAGTTTGGATGGATTGGGATAAACCATATATGACGATAACTCAAGAATGGATTGAATCTGAGTGGTGGACGTTCAAGAAAGCCTGGGAAAAAGGTCTAATTGATAAGGACTTAAGGGTCGTTCATTGGTGTCCGAGGTGTCAAACAGCACTTGCTGAGCATGAGATTGAGTATAAGGATTTGGAGGATCCATCAATTTACGTTAAATTTCCAATTGTTGATAAAGAGAATGAGTACTTATTGATTTGGACTACTACTCCATGGACATTACCAGCAAACGTCGCAGTGTTAGCACATCCAGATTTCGATTATGTTAAAGTGAAAGTCAAAGTTGATGGTAAAGTAGAATACTGGTGGTTAGCTAAAGGTAGATTAGAAGGAGCTTTCAAGGAGATGGGAATCAAAGAATACGAGATTGTTGAAGAGAGAAAAGGAAGCAAACTTGATGGAATTAGATATGAGCATGTTCTTAGAGATGAGTATCCGAGACAAAAAGAGTTTGAGGAGAAATATGAGAGGGTTCATACTGTAGTACTAGGTGAATTTGTAACTCTAGAAGAAGGTACTGGTCTTGTGCATATTGCACCAGGTCATGGAGAAGAGGACTATGAGATTGGAAAGAGATATAACCTACCAGTTTATTCTCCAGTAGGGAAAGATGGAGCGTTTACAGAGGGAGAATGGAAAGGAATTTTCGTTAAGAAGGCTGACGAACAAATTATTGAAAGATTGAGAAAGAAAGGTTACTTAGTTAAAGCTGGAACGATTGTTCATAGATATCCAACATGCTGGAGATGTAAGTCTCCACTTATCTTTAGAGCAACAGAGCAATGGTTCTTAAGAGTATCCAAGATAAAGGAGAAGATTATTGAAGAAGATGCTAAGAACGTTAAATGGCTTCCTCCTTGGGTTCAAAAAAGATATCATGACGGTGTTAGAAACGTTGGAGATTGGGTTATTTCAAGACAGAGATATTGGAATGCCCCAATGCCAGTTTGGGTCTGTGAGAAATGTGGTCATATTGAGGTCATCGGAAGTGTTAAAGAATTGAGAGAGAAATCAAAAGAAGAGTTGCCAGAGGATATCGATTTACACAGACCGTGGATTGATAGGGTTGTTCTTAGATGTCCTAAGTGTGGAGGGGATATGTATAGGATTCCAGATGTTCTAGATGTATGGTTTGACTCTGCAATTGCTTCTTGGGCATCATTAGAATATCCAAGAAGGAAGGAACTATTTGAAAAGCTTTGGCCAGCAGATTTAATCATTGAGGGACAAGATCAAGTGCTTAAATGGTTTTATGCTCAGCAAGTTCTTAGTGTAGTTGCTTTTGATACTGTTCCATATAAGAAAGTAGCGATGCATGGTTTCGTCCTGGACGCAGCTGGTTCTAAAATGTCAAAGAGTCTGGGTAATATGGTTCTTCCAGATGATGTTATCAAGAAATATGGTGCTGATATTCTCAGATTATACCTCATTGAAACGACATTACCCTGGGAGGATATTAGATTTAGATGGGAGGATGTGCAGGAGGTTAGGAGAGTTCTAGATGTTCTGTGGAACTACTTTTACATGGTAGCAACATATATGGATTTGGATAATTTCACTATCGAGAAAGTTGATGAGAGGGTGAAAAGCAGCCTTAAAGTTGAAGATAAATGGATTTTATCGTGAGTCAATAGGTTAGTTAAAGTAGTTGAAAATGCAATTGAAAACTTTGAGATTACCAAGGGTGTTAGAGAACTTTTCTACTTCATCACAGAAGATTTGAGCAGATGGTATGGAAAACTCGTAAGAAAGAGATTCTGGATCGAACAGGATGACCCAACTAAATTAGCAGCTTACTACACAATGTATGAAGTCTTCAAAACGTTCCTAGTGGTCTTAGGCTTATTTGCGCCGTTCTTAGCCGAGGAGCTTTATCAGAGGATGATTAGAAACGTGGATAAAAATGCTCCATTAAGCGTTCATCTAATGGATTGGCCTAAAGCTGAATACAGAGATAAGGAACTAGAGGAGCTTATGGAGTATGCAAAAGAAATTGTAAGCGCAGCTAATGCCGCGAGACAAAGAGCTAAGGTAAAGATAAGATGGCCTCTTAAGAGATTAATACTTGAAGGAAATAAAGCTTTACTAAAGAAGGTAATTGAAAGAACTGGGGATATCATTAAAGAGATGACAAACGTTAAGGAAGTTGTTGTAGGAAGTGTTGAGAAAACGTATGAAGTTAATCCATTGATGAAAAAATTAGGTCCGAAATTCAGAAAGGAAGCAAAGAAAGTGGCTGAGGCCTTGAAAAAAGTCGATGCGTTGAAAGTAAAAGAGGAACTTGAAAAGAAAGGCGTGTTTAAGGTTAAGGTAAACGGCAAAGAGTATGAGATTACTGCAGAGGATGTGGAAATTATCGAGGTCCTTCCAGAAGGTTATGTTGGTGAAAAGTTCAAGGGAGGCATGGCTTACTTATACACAGTAAGGGATGAAAAACTAATTGCTGAAGGATATGCTAGAGATGTCGTAAGGAGAATTCAAGAGATGAGAAAAGAGCTAGATCTCAACATTGAGGAAGAAATCGTGGTACATCTCTTATTGCCAGAAGATCTTAGAAAATATGTTGAGATGTTTCTAGATTATGTCAAGAGAGAAACGAGGGCTAGAGAAGTTTTATTTGATGAGCCTAGAGGGTATGTTAAAGAATGGAACATCGATGGTAATAAGGTAACGATTGGAATTGAAAGAACTGTGAGATAAAAATCCTAACTAATTTTTATTTTGTTTGAGATTGGATAGTTGGATAGTAATATAAATAGAAATGATGACCGGTTGGGTCCTGAATTTCCTAATGATGATGCAACTCCCCACTGATAGAATTAGAAGAGTTTAAAGCTCATTCTCCTCATTGTATATAGCTTTTTTATAACAATTTTTTGTGCTTCTATTATTTACAAGCACGAAGACTCTTAGATTTTTTATGTGGGAAGTAATATGTCAGTAGGAGATAATCTGCTAGAACTTACAACTAAATTTTTTACGGGAAGAGCTAAAGAGCTTGGAGAGATTGATAAAGCTGTAGACAATTATATTAGAGGACGAGGACCAAACGTAATCCTCATAGCAGGGCCTAAGGGCGTAGGAAAGACTTCCTTCATAAATTATGTCATAAGAACACGATTTAAGCCATTCTTCTACAATTATATTAGAGTTGATGTAAGAGTTCATAAAAGCTGGTTATTAGTCCTTAAGAAAATAAGAGATGTCCTCAATAATAAATTTGGATTTATCACGCCTAATTTTGACGCTTATATTAACGAGCTGAGAAGAAAGGCATTTGAAGATCTTGTAGGTATAAACATAACAGCATTAGAGTCAGGAATAATGTTCTTTAGAAGCTTTCTTAGAGACTCTGTTTTTAGAGCTTTCAATATTGTTTCAAGAAGATTTCCAGATTATCTAAAAGAGTTTGATAAATGGATTGGAGAAGCGACATCCTATGAGATAGCACGATTTTCTCCTCTTGCTTTAGCCATGGATATAGAAAGCGAATTGAAAAGGCATAAAGAGCGGTTAATCATTATAATTGATCATTTCGATGAACTTGATGATGTAAATCCAATATTAGCTTTCATGACTATTTTATCGGATGTCTTATTCATAATCTTAGTAAGTGATGAAAACGTTATTTCTAAGATTTCGGAGTTAGTGAAAAATACAATTTTAATAAGATTCGATAGCCCATCATTAGATGAAGTTAAGGGTATGCTTAAGAAGATAGTTAAGAATGAGAGTAGCATAAACTCAATCATAAAGAAAGCTGAGTCGATCTCTAAAGCGCTTTTCCTAGCATTTCTTAATGCGGTAAATGCGAAAAATGCAGAAGAATTACCTGTAGAAGTTAAAGAAGAGCTCTCAATAATTTTTAGGCTTCCATATTTTTACTATGACCTTCTCAGCGATAATCTTAAACAACAACTTCCCTTGCTTTTCGTGCTTGCAGATGAGGAAGATGGAATTATAATTCCATCTTATAGGGAAGAATTACCATTAAGCCTGGATAAATTTAAAGAAATTGAAAAAACACTTCAGGAAAATTATCCAGAACTAAGAATAAAGTTACTATACGAGATTGATCCGAAAAAATCTCTTAGTGAATTTGAAGAGAGGGTAAGGAATAGCTTGATTTCAGGGGATGTGTTGACCGCTATCAAATTAGCAAAATTATTCGATGTTGAATTTAAAGGAGCTTCTGAAAAAATAAGATTTGAATCTTCGAAGCTAATGGCATTAAGACCTTTGATATCATTACAAGTGCTAGATGAGCTTCTAAAGGAAGCTGACTATCTTAAGGAAGCTGACATAATCTCGTATCTAGAATTCTTATCAAGTTATATTTTCGTTGCTATAGGGCACTCTCTCAAAAGAATGTTTGATATTTTGGACGGATATAGAGCAAGTAAGGAATTCAGAGTTTATGTTAAAATACTCGAAGGATTTAACCGTATAGCATCAATTATTAACAATTATGGAAGACTAGAACTTCTTGACGACTTAGAAAAGTCATCAAGGAGCATTTATGAAGCTTTTAAGAAGTTCAAAAAAGTTGAAAAAGAAGCTAAGGAGCACGCAAAGAGAATGTTTAATGAAATTCTAGTAAAACTTGCTAGAACTTATTATTTTATAGGAGATAAGGAAAAAGCGAGATCAATAATAAATGAAGTAGATTTAAGCTCACTTAATGGAATTGTAAGGCTTGATGCTTTAATCCTAAAGGAAATGATTGTAGGAGATAATTTTGCATCTTTAGACCAAGCTTTAAATGAAATTTTAGAGCACTACGATAAAGCTTTTCTTAGACCAAGGTCTGGAATCATAAATCTGCTTAAGGCGAGTAGAGCTAGCAATCTGGAAGAAAAATTAGGCCTTCTTGACCAAGCTATTGCTGATTTTAAAGCGTATAATGAAATCTTAGGATGGCAGTATATTGATATTTTGCTCGAGTTAGGGGAAGCTTATAAGGAAAGAGCTAATGTACTTTCCAATCTGAAGAGGCCTAAAGAATCAATATCCTCTGCAGAATTAGCTGTTGATATGCATAAATTGGCTGTTAACTACACCAAGGAAACGCTCGCAGAAGCATACATATTATTGATAAATTCGTATCTAACATTGCTTTCACATTTAGAAAAATTTGGGAAAAAACAAGATATAATTCGAAGATCGGAAGAATTGTTAAATATAAGCGAGGGAATAATGGACAGGCTACTAAAAGCGAAAATATTCTCATCCAAAGGTGTAATTGAGAACATAATATATAACCTTGCCAGAGCTTACATAAACATGAGTGATATCCTCATCAGAAGCGGTGATCTTAAGAAAGCATTAGAGAGAGCTACTGCTGCAGTTGATGTCTTCGAGAGATTAGGATATAGAGGCAAAGAGAAGGATGAGGCTTTCCTTGCTGTTGGAAAAATACTGCTTAGAATGGGCAGATACTCCGAGGCTTACTCATATCTGAATAAATCAGAGAGCAATGAGGCATTTATATGGAAAGCTGAAGTTTTGCGTAGGTCAGATAAACTTGCTGACATTGCAAAGGAGCTCAAAGATGCTAGAGAGAAATTTAGTGGTTTCTACAAGGGCGTAGCAATTTATTATCTTGCAGAAATCCTTCAGGACGAACTCGAAAATGAAGAAATATTACCGCTAATTAATGAATCTTATAAAATGGTAATGGAAGATAGAGATATAAAGGATTGGTCATTTTTCGCAAATAGAATTGTAACGTTTTTAGGAAAGATAATGGAGAGACAGAGGGAGTTAAGAGAAGCAATAATGAGGTTTAATGAGGCAAGAGACATTATTAGAGATAATGTTGAGAAATTTGAGGATCCCCTTTATCTCTCAGCGTTTGGTCATACATTATATAGTTTAGGAAAAGCTTATCTCAAGCTAAGAGATTTCGAAAGAGCGGAGTTGGAGCTTAGAAAAGCTGCAGAATACTTAATTTCAGCTCTTAAAATCGCTGATTGGAAGGATCCGTACGCATTAGGGGTTTTCGTTCTTGTTCATACAAACCTGGCAAGAGCTCTAATTAGAATTGGAAAGAAAAATGAGGCAAAAATAAGCATTGAGGAGGCTATTAAACAAGGTAAAAACCTAATTTCACTAATTAGCACAAAGAGATCCTATGTTTATTATTCGAGAGCTCTGATAGAGGCTTGTCGATTATATTTAAGGCTAAGAGATCTTGAGAGGGTTAAGGAGTATCTAAAAGAGCTTAAAGTGGTCGTTAGAAAGGAACTAGAGATGCAAAAGTGGAGAGATGTTATAATGTTGGATGCATACATCTCAATTCTAGAGGATCTCAAGAAATACGCCCTAAACGAATTTACTGATTATCTCAAAGACGAACTTAGATTTCTGGTTGATAACCTTTACAAGGTCATTAACGAGATAGAAAAATCAAATAAGAATTATCCAAGGTTTTTAGAATTGTTTGGAAGAGCTACTACTCTTGTCGCTGATATATTATGGAAGCAAACACTATTTGATGAGGCTTACAAGTTTATAGACAGGGGAATTGAGACACTTAAAGAAAAAATTCTCGAAATTCCTGAAGAGAAGAGGATATATGTCAAAATACATCTGTTCAATATGATGGTTATGAAATCTACAATGAAATATTTTGCTGAGGGTGATATAGAGACATTAGAAAACTTCTTAGGAGAATGCGAGGAAATTGCCAAAGAGGTTGATGAAAAATTAAAAGAGCATCCAGAGAGGCTGAGAATGCTTGCAGACGTAGAGATTTTAAAAGCGCGTAAGGAAATATTTATTAAGGACTATGAGAAGACTTTAGAGCATCTTAAGAAAGCCAAGGAAATCATCGAGGAAATGAGAAAAGTTAATAAAATGAAGGCTTCCAGATACGGTAGAATCATTATCAAGATAGTTAATTATGCATTAACTGGAAGAAAACTACCACCAAATTTGGCGAGAGAATACATTACACTTAAGAGAGAGCTCAAAAACATAATATTCTAATTCTTTTCTGAATAAACTCTGTATGTACATAATTTTATTTTAGTCTTCACTTAAACTTATTACATACCTAATAAAAGTTTAAAGAGATGTTAGAAATGAGACCGATCTACCCGCCCAAAATACAGAAGGAAATAGAGGAGAGAGAGCGAAGAATAAGAGAAAGACTTAGTAAGATAAAATATAAGATAGCAATCATGTCTGGCAAGGGAGGAGTTGGGAAAACGACTTTTGCAGTAAACTTCTCTTATGCTTTAGCATTAAAGGGATATAAAGTTGGTATTTTAGACGCTGATATTTATGGTCCTGATGTACCTATAGCCATGGGATTGCTTGGCAAACATCCTGAAGTTTCAATGAATGAAATCCTGCCAGTTCAAGGTCCTCTTGGCATTAAGGTAATGTCAATTCAATTTTTCCTAGATAGAGAGGATGAACCATTGGTCTGGATGGGTCCCTTAGTAGTAAAAGCAATACAGCAATTGATAAGTGACGTTAGATGGGGAGAGTTGGATTTCCTTGTAGTTGACCTTCCTCCAGGAACTGGTGATGAGGTCTTAGGAATCGTTAAAACTTTTGATAAAATTGATGGCATAATAATAGTTGTTACTCCTCAGAGAATTGCAATACATGATGCTAGTAAAGCTGTTAGAATGAGTAAGGTTGTTGGTGTAAAAGTTTTAGGGATTGTAGAAAATATGTCTGGTTTTATTTGTCCTCATTGTGGTAAAGTGACATACATATTCGGCAGAGGGGGAGGAAAAGAAGCTGCCGAGAAGCTCGAAGTTCCATTTCTTGGCGAGCTTCCACTAGATATAAGAATTAGAGAACTCACTGATAAAGGTATTCCTTTCATAGCTACAGAAGAGGCAAAGGATGTTAAAGATAAATTCCTAAAAATTGTTGAAAAAGTTATAGAGGGTCTAAACGCCAATAAGTAAATATTTGATATTCTCCTTTTTATAGTCGACAAGATGATAATCTTTCGTTAGTTTTATTGCTTTAGTTGGACACACCATAGCGCAAGTTTCACAAAAGCAGCAAATGGATAAGTTAAATTCGGGTCTTCTCTTCGTTTTTGCTTTGACTCTCTCATCGCGTACCATTACTATTGCTCCAGAAGCGGGACAAGATAAAGCGCATAAGCTACATCCAATACATTTGCTTATGTCAAATTCTATCCGACCTCTGTATCCATCAGCGGCCTCTACGTCTTCAAATGGATACTTCCGGGTATAAGGTTTTTGAACTAGCCTTTTTATAGCTTCCTTTATTGCTGTTCCCCAAGGGACTTTCATGCAATCTCACCCCTTAGTTCCTTAATTTTTCTCTTGAATTCCTTCTTTGATAAAGCAATAAGTTCATCTTTCTCTAGGATTTTTCTCTTATTCCTCTTTCTATCGATAATCAACACTCTATCCATACATGAAATGCATGGATCTATTGATGCTACTACAATAGGTATATCTGCTATATAACCTCCTTCGACCATAGCAATTATAGAGACGACATTTGCAAATGTTGGCGTTCTTATCCTAACACGATATGGTTTGGGGCTTCCATCTGATTCCTCATAATATATTAATTCCCCTCGTGGAGCTTCATGTCTTGATATTACTTTTCCTGGCTTAGGTCTAGCCATAGGAGGAATATTTACGAACAAAGGACCTTTAGGAATATTGTCCAGAACCCATTCTATGATATCAAGAGAGACATCGATTTCTTTCACTCTCACAAGGAATTTTGCTAGAGCATCACCATCCTTCTCTAAAACTATTCTGAATGGTGATTCTTTGTAGAAATAATATGGATCTTCAAGTCTGATATCTCTTTTAACTCCCGAAGCCCTAGCTACTGGACCAACGGCTCCCAATTCCACTGCTTTATGATAGTCAAGATATCCGACATTTCTAAATCTAGCTAAGACTGTCTTATCCGTTGTTAATATCTCTTCGTACCATTTTAACCTTTTCCTCATGTATGGGATAAATTCATGAATCATCTTGATAACTTTATCAGTAAGATCTCTTTTAACTCCTCCTGGCCTTGATGTTGTCCACACAACTCTTCTTCCGAAAAATGCTTCTGCAATGTCAAGAACTTTTTCTCTATCTCTCCAAGTATACATAAAGGGAGTATCGAACCCAGCTTCATGAAAAGCTACGCCCATCCATAGGAGATGACTATGTATTCTCTCTAGCTCCAGTGAAAGCATTCTGATATAGGCTGCTCTTTCAGGTATTTCTTTTTCATAGAGTTTTTCTACGCCCATTAAATAACAGGATTGATGAACTTGAGAACAAATCCCACAAATATGCTCAACTATATATGTTCCCTGGAACCAAGTTTTCGATTCTAATAACTTTTCTATCCCCCTATGAGCAAAACCGAGATTAGGAATAGCTTTTACTATTCTTTCTCCTTCAACTTCAAAGATGAAACCTACAGGCTCCTTTAAAGCTGGATGAATTGGACCAAAGGGAAATAACGTAGTCATAATCCTTCACCTTGTTTCTTTAAATCGGCAACGCTTCCTTTCCAATCTTTTCCTGTCTCTTATACACATCTCCGAGCCCACGAGACCTCTCTACATCTCGTATGCCGTCTTCTGCTTGAA
>CBDULE010000009.1:0-18343 GCA_965367995.1 uncultured archaeon
TTTTTTTCAAGCAGAAGACGGCATACGAGATGTAGAGAGGTCTCGTGGTCTCGGAGATGTGTATAAGAGACAGTCCTAGAACAATTTTAAAACTTGACTTGCCAGCCATTTCTAATATAGAAGTATTTGCTCCAGGAGAAGAAAGCTATAACGTTTCAATCTTTTTTGCAAATGGTTCGATATATCTTAGTAAGATAATTACAATCAGAGGTGAAAATGGACAGGAGCCTATTATAACCATGATTCTGGAAACGAAAACAGAACAAATCAATTTATTACCATATATTTTCGTGATAATAGTGCTAATAATAACATTAATAACTTACTCAGTATATCAACGGCTGACTTTGAAAAAGAGAATTTTAATCGAAGCTAGAGAGCTTCTTAAGGCATTTTTAAAGGGGGAAATAGAAATTGAAGAAGAGGAGAGAAGAATACTATCATTAGAGAAATGATAGTGAAAAACGGTTTTATGACTATTACGATGACTATTCTATTATTTCTATTTTTCCTAAATCGGTAATACCGGCTCTTACGCCAGATGTTAATATTAAAACATCCCCCTTTTCAACTATTTGAAGTCTTTTAAGAGTTTCTACTACTATGGAAAGAGCCTCGTTTATGTCTTCTGTATCAACTAGAATGGGAGTTATTCCCCACAATAGATTAATCTGTCGTGCTGTCTTTATAGAGTCAGTAGCAGCAAAAACTGGTACTCTAGGTCTGTATTTAGATATTTTTGACGCAGTAAAACCTCGCTTTGTATACATTATAATAGCTCCTTTTATAGATTCAGCAAGCGCAGTAATACCTCTCGCGAACTCATCATGAATTGACTCTTGTTTTTTAGCCTCTGGTTTTGGAGCTTTTATATGCCTCTCTGCAGCTCTAATTATTCTATCAAGCCATATGACAGCTTCTAGCGGATAGTTACCGATCGCCGTTTCAGTTGATAGCATGAGTGCACTTATTCCTTCTCGTACTGCTGTATAAACATCAGCAGCTTCTGCTCTTGTTGGCTCGGGATTTCTAATCATTGATTCTAATATCTGAGTTGCTAATATAGACGGCTTTCCGCTTTCTAGGCATTTTTTTGCCAAAAATGCTTGAACACGTGGAATATCTTCAAGAGGAAAGTACATGCCTAAATCTCCACGAGCAATCATTATAGCGTCAGATGCATCTAAAATCGAGTCTATATTTTTGACTCCAAGAAGGGTTTCAATTTTAGCTATCAGCTTTATGTCTTCCCCTCCGAATTCATTGACTACCCTCCGAAGCTTGATCATATCCTCCGCTGTTCTAACGAAGGATAATGCAAAGAAATCGACACCTTTCTTAACAGAGAATTCTATATACTGAATATCTTTTTCGCTCAATGGGTTAATTTTTGGATTCTTTTCCCTTACAACAAAGGTGACTCTGCTACGAATTTCTCCATCAATTAAAACTTCACTGACAATTTTGTCATCAAGAACTTTTCTCGCTTTGAGCATTACTTTTCCATCATTAATAAGTAAGGTATCTCCCTCATCAATGACTTCGAAAACTTCTTTTTTAGGCAGAGGAATTTCCTTCTTCTTAGCATCTCCCTTTTCTTTATTGATTAGATATACTATTTCTCCCTTATGAACATAGAATTTCTCCACATCACCAAGTCTAATTGTAGGACCTTGCAAATCAGCTATTATTCCAACATGCTTACCAGTTATTTCCTCAGCCTTCCTAATCATTTTAATTGCTTCTTCTTTCTCCTGCAAATTACCGTGAGAGAAATTCAATCTAAAGACGTCCGCTCCAGCTTTAATCATGCTTGTTATAATACTCAAATTCTCAGAAGCAGGGCCGAGCGAAACGATAATTTTCGTTCTCCTAGAAAGGGTTCTTGGAAGCTTCACTTTAGGCACCAGGATGTGAAAAGTCATCCACTGCTATTATCTTTAAGGATTCTTAATAAAAATTGCGATAAGGATAAGCCAACATTTATGTTTACCTTAACAGAAGTAGTGTTTTCGTTAAGAGGATAAAAACGCCATTTTTTTCCCCTAAATCTAACAGCTAACCATGCCTCAGCACTTACATTTTCCTTACTCATAGCTTGGAACCATTTAATAGTATTATCGAAATCCTTAAGATAATAAATAGTAGGTTTATCCGTCCTCTTAACCTCAAAACCATATAACTTTCCTGATTTTACTGCAAGTACATCTGGGAGAGGCTGCGATATACCACTTACTGGAATTCTTGTTGCCCAGACCCCTTTAGATAGGAAAATATTAACTAGCTCCCTCTCAGTATTGAAGCCCTTTCTTCTTCTGCCTTTAAGATTGCTCATGGAAATCACCAAATATACAATTAAAAGATAAATCAATTTTTTCAACTACTTTTTAGTATATGATGACATAGGGATTAAAATGCCAGAGAGATACGACGTAATAATAGTAGGAGCAGGACCTGCAGGAATATTTGCTGCATTAGAACTTGTGAGAAGAGCTAATGGAAAGCTTAGAATTTTGATTATAGATAAAGGTCCGGATGTGGATGAAAGAATAAGAAAGAGAATATTCCTCTCTGGATGGGGTGGTGCTGGAGCCTTAAGTAGTGGAACACTAACGTTAAGTCCAGATGTAGGAGGATGGTTAACAGATCTTCTATCATATCAAGAAGTTGAGAAGTTAATCAACTATGTTGATTCTATCTGGGCAGAATTATCTCCAGAAGCTGGGTATTATCAATATGATGAACTCGCAGTAGAAGAGCTTAGATTAAGAGCAAGAAAAGCCCATTTAAAGTTGATTCCCTATAGGGTTAGGCACATAGGAACCGATAATACTCCAAAAGCACTGAAGAGAGCTAAAAACATAATAGAGAGACACGCCGAGATTATGCTAAATACTGGAGCTAAAGAAATAGTTGTAGAGAACAATAAGGTTAAGGGAATTATCTTAGATGATGGTAGATTTATAGAAGCAAAGTATGTAATAGTAGCTCCTGGGAGATATGGTGCATCATGGTTAGTATCCGAGATGAGAAGACTAAGCGTTCCTTTAAAAACGAATCCAGTAGATGTGGGTGTGAGAGTAGAGATAAATTACGAAGTTATGGAGGAACTAACAGAGGTTTTGTACGAGCCAAAGCTGCTCTATTACTCACCAACATATGATGATGTGATTAGAACATTCTGTGTTAATCCTCGAGGCTTTGTGATAAAGGAAAGATATGAGGATGTAATTACAACGAATGGTCACGCTTATGAGACGAAGAAGAGCGAAAATACGAATTTTGCTCTTCTTATAAGCTCGAAATTTACAGACCCATTCAAAGATCCAATAGCTTACGGAAAACATATAGCTAAATTAGCAAACCTACTAAGTGGAGGATCCGTTCTTGTTCAGAGACTTGGGGATTTAAAGAGAGGGAGGAGAAGCACCTTAGAGCGAATAAGAAAATCCTTGGTTGAGCCGACATTGAAAGACGCCATCCCTGGGGATATAAGCTTCGTTCTTCCTCATAGACACCTCGTTGGGATACTTGAAGCTTTAAATGCAATAAATAAATTAGCTCCAGGAGTTGCAAGCGATCACACTCTTTTGTATGTCACAGAAGTAAAGTTTTATTCTTCTAGGGTTGATGTAACGCCAGAAATGGAAACAAAAAAGATTAAGAATTTATTTACGATAGGGGATGGCGCTGGTATTAGTAGGGGTCTTGTCCAATCGTCGGCAACTGGTGTATTAGCTGCTAGAGCAATCTTGAGAAGAGAAGGCGTCCTTGAAGAAGAAATTTTTCTTTAATTCAAAAATTTTTAGTTATTTTTAGCATTAATAATGTCATTTTACTAGTGCTTATGTGGTGATTGCTATGTTTAAAATAGACCACTATGATTTTGGTGAAATTGTAATAAATGGCAAGAGGTATACAAATGATGTTATAATTCTTCCTGATAGAGTAATATCTGATTGGTGGAGAGAGGAGGGTCACAATTTAAAACTGGTAGATATCTTTGATATTCTCGATGAAGATTTTGAGTATCTAATCATCGGAACTGGATATTATGGAAGAATGAGCGTGGAGGATGAGGTCATTAAAGAGTTCGAAAAAAGAGGTAAAAAGGTATTTGTATACAGGACTAAAGAGGCTGTGAGAGAATATAATAATCTTGTAGAATCTGGAAAAAAAGTTGCTGCAGCACTGCACCTAACTTGCTAACAGGGAACAAAGAATGCTTATATCAGTATCATCTATAATTCGCTTTAAGGAGGGAATTATAGAAGCAATAAAATACGCAGCTAGACTCGGATTAATGCATATTGACATTTTTGTGGCGAATCCTCATTTTAATTATTTAATGACAGATGAAGAAATAGAGCACCTAAGAAAGTTTTTAGATTATATGGGAATGAGAGCATCCTTAAAATCTCCAGGCTTTGTAGAGAACTTAGCTAGTATAAATCCCGACGTGAGAAAGATAACATTCAAATTCTTTAAGAAATTAATAGATCTGGCTAAGAGAATTAATGCGACTCATGTAACAATAAAGCCTGGTATGTTCTTTTTTCCAGAAAAGATGAGAAAGAGAGAGGCTTATGACCTTCTCGAAGAAGGAATAAAAAGAGTCCTAAGTTATGCTGAAGAGCAAAATGTCATGATTCTTTTTGAGAACTATTATTACCCAATAGAAGCTTTAAGATTTCCAAAACATTTTCAAAAAATCGTAAAGTTTGCTGGTGATAATCAAAATTATGGATTTGCATTAAATATACCTCACCTTCTAGAGGCTAAAGCTGATATAGAAAAACTTGTAAAAATGAAGGATGTGATAAGAAGAATTGAAGCAATCTATGTCGGGCCAAGACCATCTCCATGGGAATTGAAAGTAGATTACTCATCAATTGATGAAGTTATAGATAGATTTAGATTCATAACGCGTTATGTAATTCCGAGAATAACCATTTTAGCGACTGTGAGAGAGGATATACTAATAAGGATGCTAAGAGAGGTTATCTGAGGTTTCATAATGTTCATCTATGGCGTATCTACATCAATACTCGATAGAAAGAAAGATACAGTATTTGATGCTATCAAATTTGCTGTAAAACATAAATTTGATGTGATAGAAATAGTTTGCGAAACACCAGAAATACTTCCTGGATATACAAATCCCGAGTTTATAAAAAGAGTCAAGGATTTAGCAGAATCGGGAAGACTAAAAATTCAATTACACGCACCATTTTATTCTATTAACTTGGCTAGCTTTGATGATGAATTCCTTAATTTCTCTAGAAAAGAGATACTGAAAACAATTGAATTAGGGTACAAGCTAGAAGCCGACAAAATAACATTGCACATAGGTCTATGTTTTCTTCCGTGCCAATTTTTTAAAGAAAAGGCTATGGAAATAGCAGCCGAGTCCATGAAGATTCTCCTAAACGAGGCTTCTGACTGTGGCATAAAATTAGCTGTGGAAAATAGGGGAGGAAAACTCGATTTAGGAAAAGTTGATGAGCTAGTAAAATTAATAGAGATGGTTAACTCTGATAACTTAGGGATTACATTTGATGTTGTCCAAGCGAATGTGCTTGGGGATCCTCTAGAACAGCTTAAAGTTGTTGAAAAATACTTAATTAACACGCATATAAGGGACGCTCCTAGAGGGAAAGAAGGTCTTCTTGCGGTTGGAGAAGGAGAAATAGATTTCAGTAGCATAATAGAAGAATTCATCAGAATCGGATTTAAAGGACCATTAATTTTTGAAGTCTCTTCTAGAGATCGCGCTATTATAAGTAGGGCTACAGTTGAGGAGATATTAGAGGGATTAAACAAGAAGAAATTAGATAGCAATTTTGATAGTATTATGTTATCTTCAAGGAGTATTACGTAAATAATTTTGAATTTTTAACCGATTAAATTAAGACATAACTAGAGAACTTGAAATAGGTTTTAGCATGGAAAAGCTTAAGCGAATCTTAAATATTGTTAAGAAACAAAATGAATGGCGAAGAAAAAGTTGTATTAATTTAGTTGCATCAGAGAATGTCATGTCACCTTTAGCTGAAAAAGTCTATATTTCAGATTTTGAAGGAAGATATAATGAGCATAATGGGGTTCCACACTATCATGGAACAAAATATGCTATGGAAATAGAGGAAGAAGTTAAAGAGATATTCTCAAAACGATTTAAGACATCAAAAGTTGAGTTAAGACCATTAAGTGGAGGGATGGCTAATTTAATCGTCATGAAAGCCTTAACAAAGTATGGTGATGTGATTTTCTCTCCGGGATTACCAAATGGCGCTCATGTTTCCTCCACGAGGTACGGTGCTGCTGGAATATTAGGGCTAAAAGATGTTCCTATGTATTATGAGGAGGAAACATTAACTTTAGATGTTGATAAAACGGTAGAGCTCTTTGATAGAGTTAAACCAAAGCTAATAATATTAGGAAGATCGGTAATTCTCTTTCCAGAGCTTGTTAAAGAGCTTCGAGAAAATGTTGGAGATACTCTTATAATGTACGATGCAGCCCATGTCCTGGGCTTAATATGGGGTGGGAAATTTCAGGAACCCCTAAATGAAGGAGCTGATATAATGACAGCATCAACACACAAAACTTTTCCTGGTCCTCAAGGAGGTGTGATAGTAGCTAGAGATGATCTAGATGAGAAATTATGGTCAAGAATAGAAACAGTGACATTTCCAGGGCTAATCTATAACCATCATATACATAGATTTCCATCCCTAGGAATTACAGCGCTTGAAATGAATGAATTTGGAAACGAGTATGCAGAACAAATTATTAAGAATGCTAAAACATTGGCTAGGGCACTTTATAATTTAGGATTTAAAGTATTGGGTAAGTCCAAAGGATTTACGGAATCGCATCAGGTACTAGTTGATGTTAGAGAGTTTGGCGGTGGCAAAGTTGTAGGAGATTTGCTTGAGGAGAATAATATCATCATTACTAAGATAGCCTTACCATGGGACTCTCCAAAAGACGCTACCGGAAACCCAAGTGGGATAAGAATAGGAGTTCAAGAGATGACTAGATTCGGAATGAAGGAAAAGGAAATGAAGAGGATTGCAGAGTTTTTCTATGAGATACTTATCGAGAAGAAAAATGTAAAGGAGGAAGTGATTGAGTTTAGAATGCAATTCCAAAAGGTTCATTACTGCTTTGAGGCTGATGAATATGAAAGTTACCTTGCTTGATTACATGGAAGATGCTGAAAAAATAATGGTTGCAGCTGCTTATGCAACAAGATCACCAAAATCTGCTGTTGATATAAACCCAACAACTAAAATGATTAAGGACATGATAAAATGGACAAAGAAATATAGATTATCCTCGGTTCTTGATTTTCCTTATTACATCTTTACAATTGAAGGCGTATCAAGAGTTTTCACGCATCAATGGGTCAGATATAGGCACGCTGCACATATGCAACAGAGCCAACGATATGTCAAGGTAAAAGTTGATAGTGCTGATTGGTTTGTTATCCCACCATCTATAGTGCAGAAAGGAGTGGATGTTGTGGTAGATTACATAAGAGCTCATTTAGAAATAGGAAGGAAATATAAGGAATTGCTGGAAAGAGGAATAATGCCAGAAGATGCTAGATTTCTCTTGCCTAATAGTGTGAAGACACATATATCTACAGCATTTGATGCTGAGGAGATGATTCACATAATCTATCAAAGGACATGTTTTGAAGCTCAATGGGAAATTAGAACAGTAGCCTATGCTATTTTATTCGCTGGATTGCTTGTTCATCCTATAATATTCGATGGAGTTGGACCTCCTTGTATTTATGAAGGAGTATGTAGAAGTCCAAAGAAAGGGGTTTGTGAGCCTGATGCTAGAAGAATAATTACTCAATTAATCAGAAGAAGAGATGCTGTTAAAGATGAGTTTGAGAAACTTGAACAAGGGGAATTTCTAAAAGTTGATTTAACTGATATCCTTGGCTATAGAGCCCCTAGAGATGTTGTTAGAGAGGTAAGTGATAAATTAGGCTTTGACGTGAATTTAGATTTTGAAGTTTTGGTATGGGTGAGGAAAAAATGAAAAAGGAAGTGATTTCTAGAGCTTTTCTTAGCTTCTTCTTCCTAACAGCAATAATTGTTTTATCAAAAATTAAGCTTCATCCAATATTTGGTACTAGCGGAAAATTCTCTCTTGTAGGTCCGTTTATTGCGATTATCCCTTATTTCTTAGGAATAACTATAGGAGGAATTGTAATTTTTTCTGCTAGAATAATTCAGTTCATAATAGGAATATCTCATGCAAAGAATGTAATTTCATATCTCGCTTTTCTTCCTGCGTATTTTGCTGGCATACAGTTCAAGAAAATCTTCAAGGGAGATAGAAGAGTGATAATAATACCCTTAATTGCAATCCTTCTCTTCATTCTTCATCCTATAGGTAGGATGGTCTGGTATTATTCATTATTTTGGCTCATACCTATTATCATAACGCTGTCGCAACCAAAATTAAGAAAGCTCTCGAAGAGATGGGATATCCCCACGAAATATCTTTATTCCCTAAGTGCAACTTACATTGATCATGCTATAGGTTCAATTATTTTCCTATACGCTTTCAACATACCAGCGGTTTACTGGAATATGGCGATTCCTTATGTTCCAATAGAAAGAGCGATATTTGCTCTTATAATACTCGGTTTCTATCTGTTCGTTAAACATGCCTTAGATGCTCTTAGCAGAGTTGTGCCAATATACATAATCGAGAGGGAGATTGTTCCGGTAGAGAAAGAAGTTATAGAGGCCGAAGTAGTTGCTAAAAATTAAACTGGATTTGCTTTTTCAGCTATTTTGTAATGCGTATTTAAAAGTTTTTTAACCCTTTCAAGAATTTTTTCTCCAATTCCTTCTACATCAATATCCCATCTGTTAATTTTCATTATCGCATTATATGGCGTGTGATATATCTCAAGTATTTTTCTTGCCCTAGAAGCATTAATTCCAGGAAGTCCGCTCAAGAAAAATAGTTGTTGATCTAGTAAACTCTTCATCTTGGGTTTAGCCCTTACAAGAGCATACTTTTCTCTTGGAGAGTATTTCGCAACATTTTTCCTAATGCTCTCTAGCAATCCTATAAGAAGAAATGCTGCATGCTGAGAATCGAAGCTCTTTATAATTTTCACACCAAGATTCTCTATCTCTCTCAATAAACTCTCATAGCTGTTAGGATGAATGTTTATCTGCTCTGTCGTCCAAATCCAGAGACGCTCTCCGATTTTCTTTCTATGGATGGGGACATGAATGCATTTATTTATTGGATCCAATGTCACAGCAAGTCCTCCTTCTAATAAAAGAATAGGGTGCTCATAAGTATCAGCTAAGGCCCTAATTTGTTCAAATAATCTCAGTCTACCATTTTTAGAGCCACTAAGACTATTTACTAAATCTCTCACAGTTTTCCTTTCTATAGCGTATCCAGCAGGAAAAATTATATCTCCTACGGGAAGTTTCTCTATTTTGAAATAAATATTGCGCTCACTAAGCATCCTTATGAATATTTTCACAGCATTTTCCTTTTCTCCGCTCACTTCATGTACGTCTATTATTACCTCTGGCGCTCTTCCAAACAAATCCAGCTGAACCATTTTTTATTACCTTTTTATTAAACACAAATCTTCTAATTATGCATCAATGTTAAGCATAAGATACTATATTAAATAATCTTAAGGAGGCTCTTTGAAATGTTTGAAGCCTATCCAGATATTAATGAATTAATTACAGTTGCGCTTCTTAATAAGCCTAAAAGATACAAAGTCGCGAAAGAAATCAGAAATCTTAATCCAAATGTTAGTTTAGATGATCTCCTAAAGCTAGTTGATATAATTGCAGAAGATACTGACAGTGTAGAATTTAGCGAACTTGGCATTTCCTTAGCGCTTTTATTGGAAAAAATGGATGATAATAAAGCTAATGAGTTTCTAGAAAAACTTTTGAGTAAAGATTATGGTGGCAAGCTAATTGGCTTAATTTTAGGTTATACCAATAAAAAGTTCGATAAAGATTTAGTATTCGAAATAACAAGGAGGCTTATTCTCTCAGAGGATTCAGAGACAAGATTAGCTGGACTAAACGCCATTAGAACTCAATATAAATATTTAGGTAAAGATTCGGTTATAGATATTCTAGCCGAAGTATTCTCTAGTGATTCTAAAGCGGTTAGGAAAGATATTCCCATAATAATTTTGATGATGAAGGATATTCTTGATAAAAAAACAACATACGAAGCATTAAAAAGAGCTGCTTTAGAAGAGGAAGAAGGTCTTTTAACGATTATTGAGCTAATTAAGGAAGGAATTCTTAAACTTTCTATTAAGGAGTTATTAGAAATAGCCGAAATCATAAAAATGAAGGGAAATCCGGAGATTATTAAACTCTTCTTGGATGCGATTAACAAGGCAAAAATTAAGAAGAAAGATGAGATTTTAAGAAAGCTTGGTACTTTAGGATCGACTCGATAGCAATTAATTACAAATCCCAAAAATACCATCGTTCTCTAATACCCTCTTTTTTATTCCAATTCTGAGCATAATTAGTTTTAAATATACTAAAAATTAGGAGGATTTTTTCTAAAATTTTTAACATAAATTAATCTAGTGTAAAATAGTGAAATTGAGGAAGCATCAAAAAATTCCTTACTAATTTTCATTGGTTTAATCTTAGTTTCATTTCTTTCAACTTCTTCGAATGGAAAATCGAGTACCTTTGGAGCTCAGAAGGCTGAAAGAGACGACACTACTAAAGTATTTTATCAGTCTACCAATCTTATAATAAGTAGCATTAATAATGAAGAATTAGCTAAAGCTAGTAAAACTATACTTAATCTAACATCACCAGGGTTGATTTTTGACTATTTTATTCCTGTGGTATATGGAGATTTTATCCCCTATTAAAATAGAGATTTCTTATTCAAATGAGACCCTTTACACGTATGTAATAAAAGTTGATGGTACAAATTTCTATTTAACCTATGGAAAAACAAAAAATCTTAAACAAGGTTCTACGGTTTATACAAGCGATAATATTCCCCTCACTACTACTCTTAAAAACCAACAAATTGTAGATCTAATAGTAGCTAAAAATGAACCAGAAGCGCCATTTATCCTCATATCAAACGATACAAATTTCGAATTACTAAGAGTGAATATTACTGATAGATCCGTTAGTCAGATTTTATTAGACAAAGGAAAACCAACAATTATGGTAGCAGGTCTTGATTTTATCTCGTTTGCTGCATATTATAATTATTATCAATGAAACCGGTTATTTATTTTCTGGAGTTAATATTTATGCTTTTAATGCTACTACTGGAGAAAGGATTCAACAGATGAATTATACAACAACCGTTGTTAATTCTCTTAAAATTACTAAACTAATGGATAGTAAAGAGTACTTTCTAGTTTTAAAAGAGCTAAATAATATATCACTATTAGATGTGTCAATTAACGACGGTGGGATAACAGTAAATAAAATACAATTAGCTGATGAAGTTAAAGAATTACTATCGCTTGAAAGCTTACATATTGATGCGTATAAGGGAGATAATGGATACTATATAATGATATCAGGATTAAAAGAGAAAATTTCTCAATTTAAGCTATTAAAATTAAACTCTTCGTTTAATTTCGAGTATGCTTATGATATAGCAACAAGAAATGAGATATACTTCAGAATCATTGATGCAAATGATAAAAGTCTTAGGGTTTATATCATCCTGCTTGAAGAGAAAAACTTTTTGATTCAGGTAATAAAGTACCAGAAAGAACCCTCTAGTTATAGTTTTGTAATCCAATCAAATTATATAAAAGCAGTGACGAACAATCTTCTTGATGCTACGTTTTTTAACGGAAGGATATTTCGCTGGTTTAGTTTATGGCGATGGTTATATTAGGATTTATCCTGGACAATTAGATAGCGATTTTAATGGATTAAAAGATAAATTAGAAATAAAAGTAGATACATCTCCGACAAATCGTGATTCTGACGATGATGGAATACCTGATGGTTCGGAGGTCTTTTACTATGATACTTCTCCTCTGAAGGCTGATAGCGATGATGACAAACTCAGTGATTTTGAGGAGCTTGCGAGATACGCTACAAATCCGCTTTCTGAGGATACTGACGGTGGTGGCTTAACAGACTACGAAGAAATCGTTGAAGGGGTAGTATATTACGTCGGTGTGGAATATAGAAAAGCATATCCCAATCCATTGCTTCCCGATAGTGATGGCGACGGTTTAAGCGATAAATTTGAGAAGTCATCTAGGACCAATCCAACAAGCCCGGACACTGATGGTGATGGTTTATCTGATTATGCAGAAATCAATGCTCATTTTACAAATCCAAGGAAGAATGATTCGGACTCTGATGGCCTTTCTGATTACATCGAGCTATTTAAATTAAAAACAGATCCTCTCAATCCTGACTCTGATGGCGATGGGCTAGTCGATGGCGATGAGTCAGACTTGGCCTTAACGTCACGAGAAGTGATACGGATGGTGATTTTCTAGCTGATTCACTAGATCCCATTCCACATACGAATGACATCCTAATAATTGGTCCAACTGTGTTTATTTTAGGAATCTTAGGAATGTACTTTTATGGGATTTTTAGAAGCGTGAAAAGAGACATACTAGCCTTTGGCGTTGCCGATCTAGGAGGAACTCCAATACATTCATCTTTGGGAGAAGAGATTGATCTAAAGGACCCCAACTTAATTTCACTAGCACTTGTTGGAATCTTTTTCCTTATCCAGGAAGTCTCTGGTGAAAAAGAGCTATTAGTATTAGGGAGAAGCCCAGCGATAATAATACTAAAAGGTGAAAGAACATTTTTATGGACGTTAGCAAGAAAAGCTTATCCTAAATTCATCAAGATGCTTAAAACCAAGCTAAAAAGGATTGAAGAGGAAGCATCTGAAGAAACTCTTGAACTTTTTGGGAGAGAAGAATTAGAAAGGAGGATACATGAAATACTGTCTTTTTAAAGCATTTTTAACTACTTTGTTCTAATCATTATTCACATTAGCTAATTGTCATGATTTCTTTAACTTTTTAAGATAGCCTTTAAGAAGGTTAGTAAGATTTTTATTTCTCTTCAAACCTTTGGTTGATGAATGAGTGAAATTAAGAGGGGGTTCAATGAGCACTAATGAAGAAATCCTTAGAGTAGAAAATTTGTATGTTAAATACCGTTCAATAGCAGGAATAGTACATGCTGTCAGCGACGTAAGCTTTGAGCTTAGGAAAGGAGAAGTTCTAGGAATAGCTGGAGAGAGTGGATGCGGAAAGACAACTTTAGGATACGCTTTGATGAAGATTCTACCACCTAACGGTTACATTGAGAAAGGAAAAATAGTTCTTGATGGGATTGACATAACATCCCTAAGTGAGAGAAAAATGAAAGACATCCGATGGAAGAAGATATCTATGATTTTCCAGGGAGCAATGAACGCTCTTAATCCAGTATTGAAGGTTGGAGATCAAATAGCTGAAGTTCTGATGTATCATCAAGGCTTAACAAAAGAGCAAGCCATAGATGTTGTGAAGGAACTTTTCGAAAAAGTTGGATTAGACCCTGAAAGAGTAAATGATTACCCACATCAATTCTCAGGAGGCATGAAACAACGTGTAGTAATAGCCATGGCCCTAGCTTTAAATCCTCCAATAGTAATTGCTGATGAGCCAACAACAGCATTAGATGTCACAATACAAGCACAAATCCTAGATTTGCTGAAGAACCTCCAAAGAGAAATGAACATGTCATTCATAATGATTACACATGATCTCGCTATACACGCACAGATAGCTGATAGGATGATGATAATGTACGCGGGCTACGTCGTCGAGCAAGGTGATGTGAGACCCGTATTCAAGAGACCAATTCATCCGTATACAAAAGGACTTATTGGATCCGTCCCCTCTGTTATGAAAGTAAAAGAAATGAAAGAGAAGAAGAAAAGATTATTCTCAATTCCAGGAGCCCCACCAACACTCTTAGAGCCTCCTAAAGGATGTCCTTTTGCTGATAGATGTCCTTATGCTAAGGAAATATGCAAGAAAGAGCTTCCTCCTCTCCGGGAAGTTGATGGAAGGCTTGTTAGATGTCACTTTGCAGAAGAGTTAATAGATGTCCCAGCTGAAGAGTTGTATTCTAGTGAAATATGATAAGGAGGATGATTTAAATGGCGGGTAATGATGTATTGATCCGAGCTGTAAATCTTAAGAAATGGTTTCCGCAAAGGAGGAGTCTGACTGAGATAATCATGAGAAAGCCCCCCAAATATGTAAGAGCAGTGGATGGAATATCCTTTGAGATAAAGAAGAAGGAAATATTTGGTTTGGTTGGTGAAAGCGGAAGCGGAAAAACGACAACTGGAAGATTGCTTCTAAGACTTATTGAGCCAGATCCCGGAAGCCAAATATTCTTCGATGGAATAGATATTTTAAGCATTCCTGAGAGCAAATTTAAGCCATTCAGAAAGAAAATGCAAATTATACATCAAGACCCTTATGGTTCTCTTAATCCAAGAATGAAGGTCAGGGACATAATAGCTGAGCCTCTTGAATATCTTGAACCAGAGCTTTCTTCAGATGAGAGATTGGAAAGAGTGGTACGCGCTTTAGAAGATGTTAAGCTAACTCCCGTAGACATGTTCATAGAGAAATATCCGCACCAACTTAGTGGTGGACAAAGGCAAAGAGTTGCGATAGCGAGAGCACTAATAGTTAATCCTCAGTTCATCGTTGCTGATGAACCAGTTTCAATGCTCGACGTTTCTGTAAGAGCTGGTATATTAAACTTATTGCTAGATCTAAGGGAGAAAAGGGGAATAGCATTTCTTTATATAACTCATGATTTAGCTACAGCTGGTTATATTACAGACAGGATAGCTGTAATGTACCTTGGAAAAATATTAGAACTTGGACCTACAGAAGAAGTATTATTGAATCCAATTCACCCCTATACTAGAGCGCTAATAGCAGCTGTTCCAGAGCCCGATCCCGATATAAAGAAAGAAAGACCACCCTTGCTTGGCGAGATACCTTCCGCTCTCAACATACCTAGTGGTTGTAGATTTAGAACACGATGCCCATTTGCTGACCAATGTCCTTTAGCTAAGAAGAAAGAACCAGAATTAGTAGAGGTTAAGAAAGGTCATTGGGTTGCATGTCACTTAGCGGAGAAATTAATCGAATGAGCTAAAAACTATTATTTTAATACTTTACGTGCTAACAAGGTAATCAAGAATATTTTATATATTGTTGATTTAAGGTTATATTTTATGGTTGAAGGAAACAGGAAAAGAGTTGAAAAAAAGATTAATCTTCGCGGTTTTCTTGTACCCATAATAACTTTTTTAGTTGGTATGGGTCTATACTTTTATGCGCCAACGGTAGAATTAAATCTTCTAGGAGCGCTTTTTTTGATGGTGAGTTTAGTGCTACTGCTTGTAGGATCTCTTATGTATATAAGCTTAAATGCCATGGCAACTTATATTGAAAAAGAGCTTGAAAAGGAAGGTAAATCCAACGAGATCAAAGCATAGAAATAGTAAAGGTATACTTAATCTTTGGGAGCGTTTTTATTGGAAATGGAGCCACCATAATTTTTTGCAATAAACGATTATCAATATTAATAGTTTTTAAATACCTATATTAAGTATCACCTAGTAATTAAAAATCGGACGAAATTAAAATAAAATAAGAGCGTTCTTTTAGAGAAAAATTTAAGTTTTCATACCCTTCTTAGATTAAGGTCATTGAGTCCCCCTCCTAGGTGAGATTGATGGGCTTAGCAAGGTTCATAGCAATTAAACTAGCTAATACTTTGATATTATTGGTAATAGTTTCAGTGATTATATCAGGATTATTCGCTCCAGTTATGGATCAATATGCTAGAGCCACCATAGAAGAGCAGATACGTGCAGAACTTCAAAATCCTGATTTACAGAGATCTTTTGGTGGAAATAGTACAGCGATACAGGAATATATAAACCAAAGAAGAGCCCAACTTTATAAGCAATATGAGCTAGATAAGCCGCTTATTTATAGGATATTTAAGAGGGCATTTGATGCTCTTCTATTCAAATTTGGTAAATCGTATTCGCTCCAAGCGCCGGATGGTACGCGGGATATAAATAAACTCTTATTATCGAGGTTCCCACCTACGATAATCCTATTCACTACAGCTACTATTATAACAGCAATCCTTGGAATTTTCCTTGGACTACAAGCAGCTAAAAAACATGGATCGCTTTTCGATAAATCACTGGCAGTTTATTCTCTATTCTCATACAGTATACCAACATGGTGGATCGGAATGATCTTTATCCTAATATTCTCATTCCAATTAGGACTATTTCCCTTGGGAGGCATGCATTCAATACCGCCACCTAAAGACCCCTTAGAATCATTTATAGACTTGCTATGGCACCTCGCGCTTCCATTGTTTACAGTAGTATTAGTATCCTTTGGAGGATGGGCTTACGTTGTAAGAAACATTGTAATTGAAACAATTACGCAAGATTATATAATGGTAGCTAGAGCGAAGGGATTACCAGAATCAAGAGTGATGTATCATGTTCTTAGGGCTGCAGCTCCACCTATAGTAACGATGGTAATCCTTAGTATTTTAGGCTCTCTCGGAGGTGCTATTATAACAGAAACAGTTTTCAATTGGCCTGGGATGGGAGTCCTATACTGGCAAGCTATTACCCAAAATGATTTACCAGTTGTTATAGCTGAGGGTTACTTCTTCGCATTCCTCTATGTTATAGCAATGTTCTTCGCTGAGCTTATGTATGGTCTCCTTGATCCAAGAGTTAGAGTTCAATGGTAGGTGATAATCATGGTAGAATGGAAGGAAATTAAAATGAAATCTCTTGAATTTTGGAGAGCATTTAAAAGGGAAAAATTAGGTTTAATTGGCCTAGGGATACTAATACTGTTAGTAATATTAGCAGCTCTTGCTCCTTTCATAGCGGATCCTAATACTATGAAGGAATGGAGAAATCCTAAATACTGGGAAGACAATCCTCAAGGCGTTCCACCAGAGTGGATATCAATATTTACTGGCAAGAGTTATGCAAAACAAGAAATAAAGGAGCCGCATTTGGTAAAGATGGAAAATTATAGTACAACTCGAGTTGAATATTGGGAAGTTAAATATGATTACCAATATGATGTGCCACCCTCTGGCATACAAATTAAATTATCAACGGTTATAAAGAATCCGGCTAATCCACCATTGCTTATTATAGATTTTATAAGACCAGATAATGAAAAACTGGAGCTATTAAGAAAACAAGTAACATCTGAATCGCTTACACTTAATCTCCATCTTGAAGAATCCGTAAAAAGAGCAGCACTATCATTTGCTAGAAAGTGCGGAGATGTGGAGGTCGAGGGAAAATCATTATCAGAAATAACGGCTCCAATGGTGATGAGTATACTTTTCTCGCAAAAAGGAACTGGAATGAGCAATCCTGGCAAAGCTAAGCCACTTAAAGGAGAATACATCATCGAATTTATGATAATATTCAATGCACCAGAAGAAAAAGTAAAATCATTTGAAGTTAGGTTCTTAGGTCGAGTTTATGGTTTACTTGGAACTGATGATACTGGTAGGGATCTATTTAGTGGTATTATTTGGGGAATTTGGGTAGCTATGGTTATTGGTCTTATAGCATCCTCAGTTAGCGTGATGATTGGGGTATTATATGGAGTGATTTCTGCGTACGCCTCTGGCATCAAATCCGAAATCCTAAAGAGAATTAACGATATATTCTATGTCATGCCAGTTTTACCAATACTAATAGCGATGGCTGCGGCATGGAAACCTAGTATATGGAACATTGCTTTGCTTATAGCATTATTCGGCTGGCCGGGAACAGCTGTTGTTGTCAAGAGCATGGCTTTACAAATAAAGGAAGAACCATTCATTGAAGCTGCAAAAGCTGTAGGAGCTAGCGATGCGAAAATAGTCTTTAGGCATATAATGCCACAAATTCTGCCATATGCATTTGCTACAATAGCTTTAAGTGTTCCAACGGCTATTCTGACAGAAGCTGGTCTAAGTTTTCTTGGTTTAGGGGATCCAACAATTCCTACATGGGGTCAAATACTTCATGATGCAAATGCTAGGTTAGCTACAGTTAGGGGCATGTGGTGGTGGATAATTCCTCCAGGATTTATGATAGCTCTAGTAGGTCTTTCATTTGCATTCATTGGCATGGCTTTAGATAAGATCTTAAATCCAAAGTTGGTAAAATGACATAGTTTCTTTTAAAAATTTTAAAACTATAAAGT
>CBDULE010000010.1:0-18295 GCA_965367995.1 uncultured archaeon
CAGTGGGAGGAACGCAAATATTATAAATATGGGTAAACCAATCATAAGGAAGAAAATACTTAATAATACCGAAGCTGTTAGTGTTCCTAAAAACCATAGAATTGATTTCTTCATCCAAACCACCGCTCTAAAAACATAAATACATTTATACAGCTTATATAGTAAATCACATGCTTTCTCTCTTAAAACTTTCTAAAAGTTATCATAGGTGGCACTTAGAATGACTTTAATAGTCGAAGAAGAGTATCTTAAACTTCTATTAGGTTTCCTTGTAGGAGCTCTTATAGGCCTTGAGAGACAAGCTGTGGAGGTGAGAGCTGAGAGAAGAGGAGGAGTACATGAATGGAGACCTGGAGTAAGAACTTCAGGACTTTTTTCATTACTTGGAACAACCGCTGTAATGGTATATTCTATTTCGCCAATAAAAGAGCTTGTGATAATTATGGTCGTCTTTGCTGTCTCATTTGTTATCGCAATTATCCTTGCATATACGATAATGAGGTTTATTAGAAATCCTCAGGAGATGGGGATTACAACATCTATGGCGCTAGCATTAGCTTTCATAAGTGGCATACTTGTTGGTTTAGGCGAAATATTGTTAGCAATAACTATTTCAGTTTTTGTAACCTTTATATTGGCAATTAAACGCTCAACTGAAAGATTGTTGATGAATGTAGAATACATCGAAATAGCATCAGCTCTTCAGATAGGTATTCTATGGCTTCTAATTTTACCTTTAATCCCTGATATAACTGTACTTGAAATAAATATTAGGATTCTTTTTACTTTCATGTTATTAATTCTCGCATTGGGGTTCATTGCATATCTTACGATAAAAAATCTAGGACCTACTAGAGGCCTTATAGCGTTCACTGTCATAGGCGGTTTAGTGAGCTCTGAAGCTACTGTAAGCAATATTATAAGAATGGTAAATGAGCTTAGAGGATTATCTGATAATGAAAGAAAAAAGATTGGTTCTGCTGGAGTTCTTTTAGCGAATTCAGTAATGATTATTAGAACATTAGCTCTTACATCACTTCTTCTAATCTCATCATTAAATGCACTAACAATGTTAACTATAACTCTTTTTCCAGCATTTATAATTGGTTTTCTTTTAGCATCATATAGGCTATACAGACTTAAAATTAGAATATTTCCTAGGATGGATATTGAAAATCCCTTATCTTATAAGATGGCAGCTAAATTTACCGGCTTATTTATAATCATTGCTTTTACGTCTGCAATACTTCAGAGTATACTAAAAGATATTGGATTATATTTAATCGGATTCTTTGGAGGACTTGTGAGCGTTTTAGCAGTATCTATAACAGTAGCCTCTCTTTATTTAGCAGGAGACATTTCTCTAAACGTTGCTATTAAAACAATAACAATCGGCACTGTTGCAGCAGTGATTAATAAAATAATATATACAAGGGATGCTCCTAAATACATGAAGAATAAGATCTATACTGATATAACGTTATTATCGTTAATCTTGATAATTTCAGCGTTTTTGTGCTCAAAAATGATATAAAAAAGAAAAAGTTTAGCCTTTTTCTACAATGATTTTCATCATGTCTACTACTCTATTTGAATAGCCCCATTCATTATCGTACCATACTAGTACTTTGACTAAGTTTCCAATAGCTATTGTGCTCAAACCATCTACAATTCCAGAGTGTGGATCCTTTATTATGTCTGTGGAGACAATCGGTTCTTCTGTATAACCTAAGATTCCCTTTAGATAGGTCTCAGAAGCTTCTTTGAATAATGCATTTACTTCCTCCTTAGTGACCTCCTTCTCTAAAACTGCTGTAAGATCCACAATGGAGCCTGTAATGACTGGAACTCTTAAAGCAAGTCCTGTCATCTTACCTTTGAGCTCTGGTATAGCAAGTGCCGCGGCTTCTGCAGCTCCTGTAGTCGTAGGAATTATGTTCCAAGGCGCCGCTCTAGCCCTTCTTAGATCTCTATGTGGTCTATCTAGTAGCCTTTGATCATTTGTGACAGCGTGAACAGTAGACATCAAAGCGCTTTTTATTCCAATCTTTTTGTGTAACACATATGCTGTTGGAGCAACAGCATTAGTTGTACATGAAGCTAATGAAAGAACTCTATGTTTCTTTGGATCATACTCTTTCTCATTGATTCCAATGATAATTTGAATGTCAGCTGAATCAGCTGGTTTCATAGGTGCTGTTACTAAAACTTTTTCAGCACCAGCTTTAAGATGCAATTCAGCTTGTTCCCTCTTTCTGAATACTCCTGTTGATTCAATTGCTAGATATACTCCCATATCCTTCCATGGTAATTTATCTGGATTGGGCTCTTTAAGGCATTTTATTTCATATGTTTTGTGAGGAGCTTCAACAATTAGTTTATCTCCCTCAGTTTTTACAGGATAGGGGAACTTACCATATGTTGAGTCATACTTTAATAGATGAGCTAATGTTTTGATGTCTACCAAATCATTTATGGCCACAACTTCAATATCTTCCTGTCTCTCGACTAATGCTCTAAATACCATTCTCCCAATTCTTCCAAAACCATTAATTGCTACCAATCTTGCCATTTCCATCACTCATGTGAGATTTCACATAAACTCTCCTAAGCATCTCTATTTATTTTTGCGGTAAATATTGGTATTTATCAACTATGTGTATGTATATAGCCCCTAATTAAATTTGTTTTATAAATCGACTTCCAAAAAAAGTAAAGTAGTTTTAAAGAGTAAAGAAATGCTTCTATTCTCGTTTTTGTACTCTTCTCATTGCTGTTATTCACCAAAATTTTCTAAGTTAGGAGTAAAATAAATACCCTCTTCATTGCTAAAGTGAACCAAAAATTCTTTAAAGTTTCTGTAATATATTTCTAAAAGAAAAAATAGATTTGATACATAATAGGATGCTAAAGCGCCGGTAGTCTAGAGGAAGGATGCCAGCCTTCCAAGCTGGTGGCGCGGGTTCGAGTCCCGCCCGGCGCACCAACTTATTTTCTTCTCCACCAAAAAGTTCTAGCTAATATATTCACCAACTGTTTTCTCCCAGCTATGAAATTCAGTCTCGCATCAATAATGTCCTCTTTAGGCTCTACAATAACCTTACCTTTAGCTTCTTTTACGAGGAATAATGATGCAAGAACGTCAAGACTTCTTGTTCCTTTAGTTATATCTATCGTAGCATCAATTTTATTTTCGGCAACCCATGCTGTAGCTAAGCCAATTGAGCCGAATCTTCTAAGCGAACCGAATCTGCTAAGTTTATCAGTTTTAATCATCATTTTTGTCCGGATGATGTCAAGCATTATAGGCTCTTCTATTTCGTCTTTAACAATAAGCTGTTTCGTTTTTCCATCATGGATTAGAAAAGCTCCTTTCTTCCTTTCAGCATAATAAATCTTGTTTCTCAGAGGATCAAATACAACAGATGAAAAAATGTCCTCATAATGTTTGCCTTTTAGATAAACTATAAGAGTCGCATAAAATGGTATATCCCTCCTAGCATTGTGAGAACCATCCACTGGATCAATAAGTATATACCCCTCTTTTTCATCTCCTTCATTTTTATTTGTTTCCTCTCCGATTATAATTCCCCCAAATCCTTCAGACCTTAAGATATCTATAATGCTTTTCTCAGCTAAGATATCAAATTCAAACGCCAATTCTCTTCCTTTCTTCTTTACTATTTTCCTTCTAGTTTGTATTAACTCTAGAATATTACTCTCAAGAACAGCCTTAATCATCGCTTTGGTTATCTTATCCATTTTGGTCAGCCTTTAAAAATTAGAGACCAAAAATCTCTGAAAGTACTATTTCAATTTAAGCTTCATCGCAATTAGCATTAAGCTGTTTTAAAATTGAAGTGTATAACCTAGTAATATATCTTAACCTTTTATTTCTTCCGCTCTACCGATATTCAATGGAAACGTTTTATATAAGTGGTGATTAGAGAATGCCGAAGTTCTTGACCTTAGACGATTTAGGCGATGTTAAAGGAAAAAGGATTTTAGTAAGACCAGATTTTAACGTTCCTCTTGACCCAGAGACAAAAGAAATACTTGATGATTCTAGGATAAGAGCACACGCTGAAACAATAAAAGAATTAAGTGACAAAGGAGCAAAAGTAGTAATTATTGCTCATCAAGGTAGGCCTGGACAACCAGATTTTCTAGAGTCTTTAGAAAAGCATGCAAAGAAACTTTCGGAAATTCTAGGTCGTGAGGTTAAATATGTACATGACCTATACGGAGAGGAGGCTAAAAAAGCGATTAAAGAATTAAAGGATGGGGAGATATTAGTCCTTAAAAATGTTAGAACATTTCCTGAGGAGAGAAAGAAAAAATCTCCAGAAGAGCATGCTAAATCTGAACTTGTAAAAGAATTAGCTCCGCTCTTTGATGCATTCGTTCTTGATGGATTCTCAGTAGCACATAGACCTCATGCATCTGTAGTGGGCTTTGCGGCCGTTCTTCCTACTTATGCTGGTAGAGTTATGGAGAAAGAGCTTAAAGGGCTATCTAAAGCATTAGAGAAGCCAGAGAAACCATTAATCGTAATATTAGGAGGCGCAAAAGCAGAGAAAACTGTAGATATCATGAAATACTTCTTAGAAAACAATTTAGCTGACAAAATCCTAACAGGAGGTCTTGTGAGCCAGTTAGTTGTCTTAGCAGAAGGAATTGACATCGGAGAACCTAATGTTGAATATCTTAAGAAAAAGGGTCTCTATGATCTTGTTGGGCCAATGAAGGAGATTCTTGAAAAATATAAAGGAAAAATTGAAAGGCCGGTAGATTTCGCAGTAGAATCTGATGGTAAAAGGTTAGAGATTGACATTTCTCAATTACCAACAGATAAGCATATCTTCGATATTGGAGAAAAGACTATAGAGAAGTATAAGAACGAAATAAAGAACGCTAAAACTATAATTGTAAGCGGACCTCTTGGCGTATATGAAAGGGATGAGTTTATCAAAGGAACTAAAGAAGTATTTACAGCAGTAGCTGAAAGCGGAGCATATTCTATTGCTGGAGGAGGAGATACATCAGCTGCATTAGCTAAGATAGGCGTTTTAGAAAAGTATTCTTATGTCAGCCTAGCAGGAGGAGCTTTCGTGGAGTTCATATCTGGTAAAAAGTTACCAGGGGTTGAAGTATTAGAGAAGTGGTATGAGAAACTAAAGGGGTGAATGATAAACTATAACCGGCCCTAAAATATTAATTTCTTTTTTTGACCCATCTACCTTTAGATTAAAAATAAGGTGCATTAACAGCCCATAGTATAATATCCTATTGTTTACTACCACCGCATATACTGGAAAATCATTTAATGAGACATTCATTCTGACTATGTCTATGCTTATTCCTTTCGTCTTAATTTTCCCATTGTATAACTCATTGGAGACAAGTAGTTCTGAGGAATAATTTAAGGCTTTAATGAAACGTAATAAAATTTTCCCAGAAAACTTCCCGTCACATTCTATCTTTATAGGAAAGGAAAAAGTTGGCTCAATCGTCCTTATTTGAAATGGAATTGAAATTGTTAATTCTCCTATCTTAATTATAGCTAGATCCTGAGTTATCTCTATACTCTTAATTTCTTCATCAGTAGAGGTGAAAAAAATGTTTGAGTTTTCCGTTATTATATCAATGATATCATCAATTTTCTGAGGCGAAAGACCCTCTAAAAAATATTTTCTTTCACTTTTCTCTAACATTACAAATGGAATTATCTCGACATTTTCCCCAGTAATTAGACCTGGAACTTCTTTTGGCACATCAACTCCTTCCTTACGGATTAAAAATAAATCGTTTTTTCTAACGAAAAAATCGACATAGAAACTTTTATGTATAAGCCTAACTCCCCAGTTTACTGAAATTGCGCCTTCAAGCCCTCTGATGAAAATTTTTCGATCTATAGCTTCTACCTCCATAATCACACCGTCTCAAAAATTAAGGGAATTTCAAGACTTTTTCTTATGTCCTTCGATAGGATTAGGAATCTAAAGCAAGGATAACCAACAATCGATAATTTATCATCACTATAGCTAAAAACTTTCAGAAACTCCCAAGTTTGAGGAGTTATTAATATTGGAAAATACAATTTGCCGTCAGATTCTCCGAAGTGAAATATTAAAGGATTTTCAACATCTTTTGATCTAATTTTAACATCACTTCTTTTTCCTTTTAACAAAATATTGTATTCCAATGCTTTTATGATCCTAAGTCCAGATGCTAGTACCTTCATATCGAGTGGAGGCCTTAAAATCTCTTTAATAGCCTTACCGTACGATGCTACTCTATAACAGAAAGATGTAATAAGTTTTATAGGCAAATCTTTATCCTCATTGTTTTCTACTAACATGTTAACTGGAATTATCTTTGTGGAAAAATCGCCTTCTTTTACTTTTATTGGATTATTGAATGCCAGTTGTATGATGGACTTACTGACTTTCTCCTTAATAAGCGTGTTTTCTCCTTTTATCTCAAAATCCCATAGATCTAATAGCTTTTTTATTGATTTAGTGAAAAATAACGTTTCGCTTCTTCCAAATCTATAAGGGATGAACAAATCTTTATCTATGTGGTAGATCTTTCCTAGAGATTCGGGTAGTATTATTTGAATAGATATTATGCTTCTTATCTTAACATATTCCAGCGGATACAGAGGGATAAATCTCGAAGGACGCTCAAAAGAATCCGCGTAGAATAACAGATTTGGAACACCAACAAAGTTAGTAAACTCAACATCAAATATTATCGACTCTGCAGGAACATACTCCACTTTCTTTGAAGTTTCCTGGAATGACAGAACGTGGCTTAGCGAAGCTTTACCTTTAATTGGAGATTGCATTGACAATATTGCATACTGCTTCAGTGAAAATACGAATTCTATTTTTGGAGATTTCATTATCGCCTTCTTTATCTTCTTCTTTAACATTTCAAGAGGGAGAAAATCAAATATTACTGGAACATATAGTTTAGTACCATCCCTTTTAGCTCCATAAATTTTAAGAGAACCAAGTTCTGTACGAAATTCCAATCTAGACACCAAAAAGTATTATCTTCAACAACCATGTTATATAAATTAAATTTCGGCTCTTAAACCACTCTATTTGAAAGGTTAGTGTTTAAAATGTTTGAATGCGAGTATTGCGGGAGACCAGCGAGGGGATATTGTTCAATTTGTGGAAAATTAGTATGCGATGAGCATTCTAAAATGATAGGATACGCTAGAGTATGTATCGAATGCCTTGAGAGATACGAAGTTAAAGATTATGATTCTTTAAAGAGAATAATGCGAATAAAAGGTTCTATTAAAGCAAAAAAACACGTTCTCTTTTCCAAAGGTATTCCTGAAAACGTCTCGTATTTGTTCATAGGGATTGACGATTTTGATTCTCCCTATGGAATGTGCACAACTTATTTAGCTTCAAGAATAGTTGAAAAACTTAGGAAAAATGGAAAAGTAACATTCTTAGATTATCCGCTTCTAATAAGGCTTAATCCAAATATTCCCATAAAAACGAGAGGGAATGCATCTATAGGCCTAAGACTTTTAGTAAGAGGTTCTATTCAGGATGTAATAGATCTAGTTGTGAATGAAGCCTTAAAGCTTGGTCACTCATTCTTTAGGAAAACAAGACCAGTCATATTCTTCTATGGAGGTGAAGATTATGCAATTCCGAGAGAAATTCATGCTGTTTATGAAATTGCTTTAAAGGACGTTATTAGTTGGAGAGATGTTCTTAAAAAGATTAACAAAATCCCAGGATTCATTTATATTGTAACATTTACTGATGAGGAACCTCGTGGACTCGTTGGGGCTGTTGCAGCAACAGGAGCTATACTAATTGATTGGACTTTTGAGCTTTTAGCTTATAGGAGAGATGAAGAGGAAAGATGGATTGATTTAAAATCATTAATTGAGCTCGATAAGCGCTTGCGACCATTTGTTTTTGAAAACGTTAATGGAAAACGCCCACTTATAACACCTCATGGTTTAGATCCAGTGTATTTTGGTCTAAGAGGGGAGTTTCCTGAGCATGTAATTGAAGCCTTCAGACTCCTAAAGCATGGAGAAATAGAAAGATGGACATTATTCCGGAGCAATCAAGGCACAGCATTTCATATTAATTATGAGGGAGACTTCGGGCTATATAAAACAGTACTTACTAAGGGCTTAGTAGAGGATGTAGTAAAAGTTAAAGAAGCAAAGTTAAAGCTTATCTTACGAATAGGGGATAAAAAGGCTGAAATTTTCGCTTATAAGTTGCAAGGTAGACTTAGGAAGTATCTATCCCAACTCAGAAGAGGGGACGTTATCTTAGTTATCTTCAACATTTGGGATATCAATGAGAGAATTATTGGAAACATTGAAGAATTTTTCGTTTTAAGCTTTCATCCAGAAGTTAAAGAAGCGAACCCTATATGTCCAGTTTGTGGGAGAAGAATGAAGAAAAAATCAAGAGATGTTTTTTACTGCAAAGACTGCGGATATAGATTTAGAGGTGGAAAAATTATAGAAGCAAAGTTTAGGAGGCCTTTTCCAACAAGAAAACGCATCACACCAAATATAAGGGCTTATAGGCATCTCACTATGCCAGAGGAAAGAATCTATTTTAGAGCTCTCAAACTCGCAGGTAGGTTAAGACCATACCTCATAGAACCATTTTTTGGAATCGAAAAACCTAAGGAAATAAGAAAAATAAGCGAGATTAATGAGCCAAGAATTATTTAAATGGGTAAAACAATTATCGGAAAGAATGAAGCAAGTATGAATGACCATGGAAATATGTTGGATACTACTATAGCACTGAATCTTTCTGTTAGTATTAATGTTATAGACGAAAGCATTTCCATTATTATAACTACAGGAATTATTAAGAACGCAACAAGGATTGTGAGCCTCAGAATGATTTCGGCTGAGCCCAATCCAAAGCTCGATGCCAAGAAGTATAAGCTGAGAAACATAAGAATGAGCGTTAAATACCTAGCTATGAATGAGATTAATGATGATGTTATAAAGATTCTTTTTACTTTGTTCTTTAAAATTCTGGGAACCAGCCTCTTAAATATAAATTCATGTATCGAAAAGTAAATCATAACGAATACGGTAACTAATAGAAAATAGCTAAACCTAAGAAAACTCATTGGAACCATTGGCGTTAAATTAACTCCCCATGTTACTAGGAGTATAACATAAGCGAATCCCCCATAAATCAATGCAAATATTGTGTCTCTCTTTCCGGATTTCTTTGGACGTGGATTAAGGATTACATCATCCAGCTTTTTTCTCAAAGAATAACCAAATATTGGATTTATCACAAAAGGAAATAGAAGAAGCAACGCTAGTCCTATGATTGGAGCTATAATATTCCCTATGAACATTTCTATGGGGCTGAACACTATACCCACTTCTAGCTCCTTTCCGATTGCTTCGCCTACGTATCTTGCTATTTTTTCAACCACAAAGTCAGTATGCGGCTCTGTAATATGATCCGCGTTTGGTATTGCATACAACGCTCTCCAAATATCTCCTTTCTTAAATTCATGGTTTACTTTAGCATCAGTCCATCCTGCTTTCTTTAACAATTCTATCTGCTCATCAAAACTGAAGATTTCATCCAGCGTTCCAAGCATTATTATAAGCTTACTTGGTGATGTTTCATTAACATAATCAAAAGGTGGGAGGGGTGCTATCGCAAAAACTAATTCTACATCTTTACTATTTGCTCCCCATATAATGGCCAAAGCGCCTCCTAAACTGTGACCAACAAGTACAATTTTCGCCGAATCATTATTTACAGCTCTTTTAGCTTCTTTAAAGACTGCTGGCATTACATCCTTTACTGTTTTCGCTAGACCATCGCAAGCTGCTTCTTTGAGATCCCTATTATCCCAATTTATCTCTAAGGGAAATCCAGCAGTATAATGTCCAGGTAGATCAATCACCAATGAAATAAATCCTAACCTACTAATCTCAATTGCGAGGGGTCTCATATATATTCTACTTGCTGAGAATCCGTGAATTACGATGAAAACAATATCTCTATTAGGTTCACCATACGGCTCTACTAAATATGCTCCCAGTTTCCCTCTCGGAGTGTCTATTCTAACATCAGAAATTTTTGCGAAGCTTATCTGTATCAATAATGGAATCGTTGTAACTACCGAGAAAGCGATGAGAAGTATTGTAAAAAGAGTCTTATAATTGAGATTCATTCTCTTTCCCTTGTGAATAAGTAATAAATGAAAAAGTATACCAAACAATTAGAGTAAAAAGCCAAAAAAAGTTATGGTTTTTCGAAAATCATTCTAAACATGATATGATCTCTAGCATAAGGGTCTAGTCTCACCTCTTCAACGACTTTAAAACCACCTTCCTCTTCGAGAATTCTCTTCTGGTCTTCAAAAATCTCCTCTGGTGGTCTTGTAACATCGATTGATCTGGCTTTTATGGCTATAAATCCAATACCTCCCTTCTTTAAGAACATCCTAGCGTTCTTTATGAATATCTCAGCTTGATTAGGTTGGGCCAAATCTGCATAAAGAATATCAACGTTCTCCCCGATGTATGAATATTCTTGAGGCAACCTTGCATCTTTAAGCAGAGGAATTATATTCTTTCGTGCCTCAGCAACTTTAATTAAATCTCTTAAAGGCCTAGGTGCGAATTCAACTCCATAGATTATTCCCTTAGGCCCTATGATGTCTGATATATGAGATGCTGTTGTTCCAGACGCTATTCCTAAATAGAGAATTCTAGAACCCTCACTAATGTTGACTTCTTTTAAACCATTAATTATCGCTGCAGCAAGTTTGCTTCTATACGGGCTCCACTCTCTATATTCGACTCCTTGATATCTATATAGCCTCTCTCCGTATACTTTTACTCCTGGAACTAAATTTTTTGTGGCTAATTTTGTTTTACCGTCTTCGAATTCAATCTCATAAATTCCAGGAAATATTTCTCTAACATCAACAATCTCGATTGACATCAAACTTCACCTCTTCTTACCTTTCTTTTTACCCTTTTTCCTAGCTCTTCTAGCCGGTTTTCCTGGTCTTGCTCCTGGTTTTTTAGCTCTTGGTGGAGGCTTAGGATACTTCTTCTTGATTTCTTCAATTCTTCTCTCAAGCTCCTTTAAAAGCTCATCTCCAATATATTCTCCTGAAAAGTAATCCACTCTAGCAGCAATTGCAAGTTTTCCAGCTAATGCTCTAGCAATTTTTCCTCTTTGCCACCATGGAGATTTAAAGATTCTTGGGTCTTGGAATATTATACCATGTTTTGGTGGAGTTCCCTTTCCAGCTAATGCTCTAAACAATGCTTTTTCCGCACCCAGTATCTGTATTGTGCTTGCAGGCATCTTAGCTAGTTCAGCAAGTCCACCTGCTTTTCTAATAAGTTTTGCTCCAATAACCGAGCCTACAAGAGCTCTTATATTCGGAGCCGTTTCCATCATTAAGTCATCAAGGTACTTAAGAACTTTTCTCTTATCCTCGTAAAGATCAAGCGTTCTCTTTGCAAAATGTTGTATCATAGCTATATCATCATCTGTTATGTCAATGCCAACGCTTTCCTCCCTAGCCTTAGCGATTTCCTTGATTAATTTCTCATTCTTTAAAACTTTCCTAAGATTTTCTTCGGTGAAGTTGTCTCTATGGCCTAGCTCAACAATGAGCTTAAGATAAAGCTCGTGATCATCAACTATTTTCCCAAGTTCTGGAAAGTGATAGCCATACCATTCCCTAACATGAGAGACAAGAGTGTTAATCATCTTTGTCAAATCTTCAGATATTGTCACAGCTCTTATAATCATTAGATCTTTTCTCTCTCCTGCTTTCTTTACCCTATGTTTAGCCACTTCTATGCCGACAGCTGTAGCAAATTTTACGTATTCCTCGTAACTGCCGAAAATCTTAAGCAATTCCTCGTGAAGTCTTTCCCTAACTCTTAGAAGTTCTTCTCCGCTCTCAACAACAGTATAAGATATATTTGGATACTCTCTCTTTAATATTGCACCTATGAACGTACTATCAATTTTTACCTCTTTTACATCACTTAACACTTCTTTTAGCTCATCAATTAGCTTTCCTTCTTCAATGCTTATGATTGCCTCAACTGCTCTTGAAATCTCTGGTTTCTCATTTCCAAAGAGCTTGTATTTTACCTCCTTTAGGTCATCGGAAATCAGGAATATTCCTGGATACGCTAGTAGAAGCCACACCATTAAACACCTGCCGCAGTTTAAAATAACATCGAAATTTCATTCTCTACCATTTAAAAGGATATCTTGAGAGTATATAAAGAATTACGCATTAAACATCAATTTAACAATTTACTTTCTTCTGGATAGTAGCGCAAGCTGACTTAAACACGCATTCTGAAATCTAAGCTTGGTAAAATTTTTGTAAAATTAATAATTACGTAGGAGGTTGCAAACCTATGCCCTTGGCTACTATCTTTCCAGGCTGTCCTCTGCTACCAAATACGCTGAATTTTGCTCCAATAATCTGTCTAGCCACATCAATAGCTGTTAGAGTATGTAATGATATCTCTGATGAAAGAATTGTTGATTCACCATCTGCTAGAGCCATAAAAGGAACTAGTTGATCTGTATGATGTACATCAACAGCACCACCTTTACGAATCTGGTCTACCAATTTTGAAGCAGCTTCCCTCCCTACAACTTCAGCTGGTTTTCCTTTTTCACCAAGGCAATCTGCTTCAAGTATTGCGTTAGATGTTGTTTCAGCCCATAGAACGATTCCAGAACCTGGACCTAAATGAGGATCTTTTCCACGTTCGTACCATTCTACATCAATCTCTATATCATTAAAGCCATTTAATTCTAGATATTCTTTAGCGGCTTTAGCCTGTCTCTCAGCTACATGCTTTGGTAATCTTACACAATGAGATATTCCCCTAATCTTCTTTATTTCACCTTGATTGATGAGTGTAATTGGCTTTAAAGGTTCTTTAACCGGGCGAACATAAAGCTTAACTATTCCGCCACCTCTTGGATAATGACCCCTTCTAACAAGCTCAAGGCTAGCATCGATTCCAAACATCCTGAGTGAAGGAAGGAGAACAAATCTTATAGCATCAATTGGAGGAGACCATGGAACATCCGTTCCTCCTTTTATCGTTATCTCGCTTTCTTTTCTTGCAAAGACTAGTGCAGGAAGAATTGCTTGAATTATTAAAGAAATACTGCCAGCCGTACCAGGATCTATAGTGAATTTTCCTCCCTCTACGGAATGAGGGATAAATACTACTTCTCTTGAGCCTACATAATCTCCTTTTACTTCTGCATTAGCTATCTTTTGAAGCGCTTTGAGTCCAGCAAGATGTTGTGGTCTAAGCCCTGGATTTTTTCTTTTCGCCCTAATATTTATTATCCTAACGGGTTTTCCAGTTACAGCAGAGTATGCTATTGCTGTCCTAAAAATTTGTCCTCCTCCCTCACCCATCGAACCATCAATTGTTATAATTTCTTTTCTTTCAGCCATATTTCTCAGCCACATTATCTAATAGAATGACAAAAGTTTATCAATCAATAAATATCCTTTATTAAGTTAGTTTTTCAAAGAGGAGTGTGATAGTTTTGAGTTCAAATATAATTACTTTAGATGAAGCTATCAAAAAATTAGAATCTTTACAACCAGTGAGCTGTCCATTATATCATATGGATTATCCCTGCGTTATATGCTTACAGTGTCCTAGAGCAAATTATCATGAATACTATATAGAGAATTATGGTTTCATGAAATGGACTACTAATTCTGCCATTCTTTCTTTTAGATTGCCACTAAGAGATGAGCTAGATAAAATATTGCTTGATGTTTTAATTAAGGAGTTGACCGGCAAATTGAGATTTCTAATGCAAAAGCCGGAGGCTGGATATCACATCTCCATTTTCGTAAAGCATAGTGATATGGGCGATCCGATGTTGTCAAGTCAAATAAAAACATTTCTTATGAAAGATTTAGGTGAGCTTATGGGGTATATCACTATGGGTAAAACGCAGATAAAGGAATGGGCAAGTAGAATCATCCACAAGCTAAGCTCTGTTACTAGTCGCTACTAGTAATCATTTTGACTATTTTCTTAGCGTAAAATTCATTATCTATTTCAGAAACGCCAGGGAGTGAAAGGGCGAATTTTTCAAGCTTCTTAACAATTTCCTCATTCTTCTCCTTGGCCAATACTTCGACCTCTAGGAAATCCCCGAGATTAACTTTTTTGCCCTTGTAGCTCCCAGATACTGAGACCAAAACTGCTTTAAAATCTCCCTTAATGAAAAGAAATCCATCTTTTATTTTAGAAAGTTCTTTTTTAAAGCCTAAATTTTCAAGAATAAGAACTATCTCATCCGATACTCTAGCCTCGATTTCAAGCCTTTGAGTTGCTCTGTCCCCTTTCTTATATGTCAGGAGAATTCTCTCTTTCTCACCTATTCTTTCTCTTCTATATCTCAACTCTTCACCGACATCAAAATTTCTGCATGGATGCTTAAAGTAAACATCTTCAGCATAGTATTTGAAAATCTTCCATCCATCTTTTAAAAAGAAAGAAATTAATTTTTGTTTATCTTTAACCTTGGCTTTTACCTCGAGTTCAAAATAAGTCAAAGCTCTACACCGCGTCTTCTATGTGTAATCTTACCCTTATTGCGAGAGACATCAACTCATTGATTAGAAGAACAAATGCGTAAGGCATCTTTATCTTATGAATGTCCCCCTCGCCTTTATGAATAGGACACTCCCATCTCTTCTTCTTTGGATTATAGCTGGCGATTAATCCGCATTTTGCGCAGACATATACATCTATTCCATCCGAGGCTTCAACGAAACGCTCTTTAAGGAATAATGATACACCATGGCCAAGAAGAGCATCCCTCTCCATTTCTCCTAATCTAAGACCACCACCCCTAGCTCTACCCTCGGTTGGTTGAAGGGTCATAAGTGTCACTTTTCCTTTCGCTCTTGCATGTATTTTATCCCTAGCAAGATGCTTAAGACGCTGGTAATAAACTGGACCCATTAAGATGTGTGCTTTCAACATTTTTCCAGTTTTACCATCATAAAGAGTACGTTCACCATAGTAATTCAGTCCTAGTTTCTTTGCAATTTCCATTAACTCTTTCATCCAGTTAGGACTCTCAAATGCGGTACCATCAAACAACTTTCCAGTCTTCGCTGAAATATTACCAGCTAAGCTCTCTAATAATTGACCTATAGTCATTCTTGATGGTATTGAATGCGGATTAAGAATAATATCCGGAGTAATTCCATTCTCATCAAAAGGCATATCTTCTTGAGGAACTATTAAGCTTAGGACTCCTTTCTGTCCATGTCTGCTTGCAAACTTATCCCCAAGTTCTGGAATTCTTGGTTGTCTCAGCTTGATCCTTACAAATGTTGAGCCATCTCTAGAAACTGTCACAAAAACGGTATCTACACTACCTTCTTCTCCAGTTCTCACTTTCTCGCTTGTTTCTCTGAAAACCTTTATAGCTCTAACAACGACCCCTGGTATGCCTGGCTCTGCCGGACTAACTCTCCCAACTATTACTTCCTCCTCTGACAATTCCGCTCCTGGCCATGCTAATCCATCCTCTGCTATATTCTCTCTAACCTGAGACTTGGGACCTTGAGCTGATTCGTCAGGAACTCTGATTTCCTCTCTTCTATATCCAGCAAATCTCCTAGCTTGCACTTCATAGATTCTGTGATAAGAGCTTCTCATGAATCCCCTTTCTATTGAAGCTTTGTTAATGATTAAAGCATCCTCGATGTTGTAACCCTCATAAGCTAATATAGCCACAATCGCATTTTGACCATAACCGACTTTATCAGTACCCGCAATATGAATTGTTTTCGTAGTTACCATCGGCTTCTGTGGATAATGAAGAACATATGTAGATGTTTCAGGCCTTATTCTATAGTTTGGTCTTGGCAATGATAATGCTTGCTTGGCCATCGATGTTTCATGTGTTACTTTAGGTGATTGATCGTGATTGACGAATGGAATTGAACCAGCACTCACGCCTAGTATCGCTCCTGGTGCTATCTCTAAGTGAGTATGCTCTGGTGTTAGATCTTTCTCCCATACTGCTATATAAGCATCCTCTTCTTCCTCCGCATCAAGCATCTCTAGAATTCCATTCTTCAGCAAATCAGTAAACTTCCATTCTCCGCTTTTTAGCTTCTCTATATGCTCCTTTTTAAGTTTTGGTTCTCCATTCTCTACGATGATTAAAGGTCTAAGAACCCTACCTCTATCAGCATTTATATGTATCTCGTTATACTTCTCCCAATATTTAATGGAGATTTGCCAGTGAATTCTACCCGATCTTCTCAGCTCTCTAAACTTCGCTACGAATGCTTTAGGATCTTCTACAACACCGATAAACTTGCCATTTAGAAATACTGGAGTTTTAGGATAGTAAGTCCATCCAGGAGTAATTTTCTCTTCTTGCAAACCAATGCTGGGGAGTATTTCTTTAACTAAATTGTATTCCTCTTCAGGAGCTATGTCTGATGAAATGTAAGCCATCAATGAAAGCTGCTTAGTTAAACCACATAATTCTCCTTCTGGTGTTTCATTAGGACATATTCTTCCCCACTGCGTCGGATGAAGATCTCTAGCTTCCACCTTACCTCTTTTGGCTTCTGCGGTTCTAACCAGGACGTTTTTAACCCTTCTTAAATGACTAATGTTATCATAGATATTTAGCCTTCCAAGAATCTCTGTCACTCCCGTAACTCCTGTTGGCCAAGATCCTGTTGCTAATGCAGTCAGAATTGTATCCTGTAGCTTATCTTTTCTCAGTATTGTTCTAGCTGAAAGCGTCTCCTTATATATCGATTGAGCTAATCTTTTCCTTGATTCAGATATGAAATTGTTCCACGCTATCGAAAACAATTCCTCTAAGAAGTCCCCTATTAACTTCATTCTCTTATTCTTATAATGATCTCTATCCTCAGGAGGAGCTAAATTATTATAGACTAAAAGCGCTCTTCTTACCATTCTAGCTAGATAATATGCTTTAAGAGGCCAATAAATTTCTTTCTTTCCAAGGTCTGGGAAGAAATAATAGTTGAGTCGCTTTTTAACTTCCTCGATTATCTTAGGCTTATTTCTTTCGGTTCTAGGCAAACGTATGTCTGGCATGTACCTCGATAATTCAAATAATGCTGCCTCTTGAGATTGAAGAACCTCTGGCTTAATGACTGACTGTGAAAGCAGTATTGAATATGAGATAAACTCTGGAGCTCCTCCCAAAACCTCTTCTGGTGCTGCTAAGAGGAGGAAATCTCTAACATTGAGTCCTAAAGCTCTCACTAACAGCATTAGAGGAATCATCTCTTTTCCTCCAGCTCTTGGAAATCTCACATAGATTAGGAGATCGTCTCTACCGATGTAAACATCCACCTTATTTCTGTATGTACCAGAGGAAACATACCAAGCATGTACAGCATATTTCTTGGCTTCAGATGATGTGCCACTAAGCTTTTCAACTAGAATTCTTCCCCTAACACCTTCCTCTCTCGCAACAACTATTCTTTCAGAACCATTAATAATTAGATAACCTCCTAAATCGTTCGGATCCTCCCCAATGCTGGTAAGGAATTTCTTCCCTTTTCTATCGTACATGCTCGTATAAGGATCATATCTTGAACCTATAACTACTGGAAATATCATTAATTCAATCTCTTGCTCCTTGACTACTTCATCTTTAAAGCTTCCAGCTTCCTCCTCATAAAACCTTCTTTTTAGCGCAACTTTAACTCTTATAGGAATACCATAAGTCAACCTTCTTAATCTACATTCATAAGGCGTTATTCCCTCTCTTGGCGAACCATCAAAATCATAAGCAAGAGATCTCGCTACTGGAGTTACTTGAACACCTATACTACCATCTTCCCTCCTTACCCTAAAATCCAAATAATAACCAACATTTGCATCGATAACCGGGTGCTCACTAATAATTCTCCTAATACCGTTCTCAATGAAATCATCAAAGCTCCTAATGTGATGAGACGCTAATCCGAATTCTTCAATCATTTTCTGTATTACTAGCCATCTGTCCTCCTTCGATAAAGAATAATACGGCGAGATTTCACTCATAATAACACCAGGTAATAGAAACCAAACTTTTACCTATTAATTAAACCACATTTCCGAATAGAGAAGGAAATTAAATAAAAATTTTAATGTTTTAATGGATTGTTATCTAAATCATTTATTTGGAGCCTTCTAGGGGCCCGTAGCTCAGCTGGAACG
>CBDULE010000011.1:0-18209 GCA_965367995.1 uncultured archaeon
AGATGTGTATAAGAGACAGTCTGATACCTTCTTTCGAAGAACCAATGGAGAAACCGAAAATTATGTTGAATATTCTTCTAAGTAAAATTCCTTTAACCCTGCCAGTAGCCGATGAAACTACTAGAATACCACATTTTGCCCTGGCTTTTATTATATTTGACCAATCCTCATCCGTTAGTTGAGCTTCAGACCCAGCTCCTCTAACGAATCGCTGAATTTTTTGTAACACATCTTTAATTTCCTTTATTTTCATATAACCGAGCAGATACATCGCGCGATCTACATTTTTAACATTTCTAAGGAAAGAATCTACATCATCAACAAACATGAAATCTACATATCTATACCTTACATCCCCACCCTTAGCTTTTGCAAAAGCCTCCATAATCTCGTTTAGCTTCTTTATTAGAAATTGAGATGTTGTAATCAATATCTTAAAATCTCCCTTCGAAAATCGTTCATCGAATTCCTTACGTTCGCTTTTAGGCATCTGAGAGTAGTATGCTATAGTAAAATTGACTCCTAACTTCTTTTCCCATTCTTTCATTCTCATGTAAATTTGCTTTAATAATGTCTTTGTAGGAAGAATAATATATGACGTATATCCCTTCTTGATAGCAAGGTAAAGCGCCATAACCGTACCAAAAACGGTCTTTCCTACACCAGTTGGGGCAATTATTGCGAAGCTTTGGCCTGATAAAACTCTTCTTCCCCATACTCTTTGAGCACTCCATGGATCCGAACCAACAATCTTTCTGAAAAATTTTGCGAAGTCTTCAAGTTCTGATTCGATCTCATAAGCATGCTTAAATCGCTTTAAAGTCTTATTTCTCTCTAGGAACTTACCTAATCTTATCTGAGGATTTTTTGATTTAATGCTCTTCTCCCATTCTCTAAGTTTTCTTGTAGGAAGGCATTCAGTACATGCTAGTTGTTCCTCAAGTCTTGAGCTTGGAACTTTCCACATACAATTAGGACATAACCTATCATATACAGCAAGTACATCCCATCGATCAATTTCGCTCTCTATGTCCCTAAACATCCTCATTAGAGCAATGTCAGCTCCAATGATTTCCCATTCTGATTTATCATTACCATTTGCCAAGAGTAATACACCATCAACATGAATTCATTTTAATATCCCAATACAAAAGAACAGACAAGTGACCATTTATAAATTAACTTGAAAATTAGACGGGAGACATTGTGGTATCACAATTTCACGAATGTTTTAACATTTCATTTTTAAAATAAATCAAAAAGCTTTCGCCATATGCTACGCTTGTCTCCACGATATGTTTGTGTAATTCCAGGAAGGAGAGGAATAGATTTTAACTTTTTCTCAGGAATACCATAAATCCTCACAATTTGCAACTTTGATCCGCACTTCTTACAGGTCTCATCTAAAATTTTTCCAACATAATCCCCAGGACTCCATTCCCTCTCCTCAGTGAAATCACAGGAAGAATTCGTGCATGCTACTAAGATTTTAAGCGAGTAGTTTCCACCACCTAATTTCTTTAAATCCCTTGCAATGTTGAGAAAACGAACCCCTTGCGCTGAGAATACCATGCCTAGAATGAGGATAAAGAACACTATCCAATAGGTATTATAATCGGTCTTTAAGCCTAAAATAAATATGGAGAAAAATCCAAGAATCACAATAAGAAAACCTATTAAAAAAGCAATTAAGCTTCTCAAAAAATTGAGTCTTCTAAACTCAATAATCCTCTTTAGCTCATCTTCAGCAACTAAAGAAACAATTTTCTCTAGCTCATCACTCAATAAACACACCAGAAGTTATGGTTGATGGGGCCGGCGGGATTTGAACCCGCGACCACCGGAGCCCAATTCCGGCATCCTTCCTAGCTAGACTACGGCCCCATGATGATAGCTAACAAGAAAAATTGTTTCTAGGAATGTTTAAAAGATTAACTTTTCCCATCGCCTCAGCATAAAAGGTAAGCTAAATAATCTCTATAGTAAAATTAGCTGTACAATTAGAAAGAGTTAGATAAGAGGCTTTATTTGAGTGCCCCGGGCGGGATTTGAACCCGCGTCGCGGGCTTGAAAGGCCCGCATGCTTGACCGGGCTACACCACCGGGGCAATTCTCTAGTCGGCTTTCTGGTGCCCCGGGCGGGATTTGAACCCGCGTCGCGGACTTGAGAGGCCCGCATGCTTGACCGGGCTACACCACCGGGGCACGAACAATTAAAAAGCGGGCCGGGCGGGAATCGAACCCGCGTCCCGGGCTTGACAGGCCCGTATGCTAACCACTACACTACCGGCCCTTTTGTTTCTAAGTAATGGATTTTAAGGTTGAAATACGTTCTTTTTAAATTTATCTCCAATAATTCTCTCTAACCAGGTAAAATGCAACTATCAGAGCTTATTACTTTTCACTTAACAGTAATATGTGTTAACTTATTAGAGCCTTATGATAAGTAATCATTGAATGCAATACAAAGCAACTAAAGAATGTTAAGAGAGGAAAAATTTAATCTTGTTCATCCAGTATAAATTTTAAAAAGCCGAGTGTCGTTTTAGTGTATATTACTTCATTAGGAATAGAACTTTTTCAAGTGAAGGGGCCGTAGTCTAGTGGCTATGACGTCCGGCTTACAACCGGAAGGTCGGCGGTTCGAGTCCGCCCGGCCCCACCAATCTTCTAATATTTACGCGCCGGTGGTCTAGCGGCAGGATGCCGGCCTCCCAAGCCGGTGGCGCGGGTTCGAATCCCGCCCGGCGCACCAAAAATTTTGGTGTTCTTAATGCTTCATGATTACTTTCAGCTTGAGGGAGATATTCTATTACTTCCTGCCAGAGTTGTATATATTAAATCTATTAGGGCTCTTGTTCTTGCTGATGTTCATATTGGTATTGAGTTTTCTGCTGCTGTAAAAGGTGTTTTCCTTCCAAGTGTTCAATATAGTGAAATAAAGGATTTGCTTAATGATCTTCTAATTGAATATCATCCTGATAAACTCATTATTGTTGGTGATTTTAAGCATGAATTTTCTAGGAAAACTACCCAAGAACTGAGGGAAATAGTTGATATGCTTGAATTTATAGAATCGTTCGGCATCGACTTTGTGCTTGTAAGGGGGAATCATGATAATTTCTTGAGGGGTTTCTTAGACGATTTTAAGGTGACTTTTGTTGAACCTTTCTATTCTGAGGGTAAATATACTTTTATTCACGGCCATCAAGACATTCCGCTTGATGATATTCCTGGTGATTTCATAATAATGGGTCATGAACATCCAAGCATTCTTTTAGTTGATGACGTTGGTGCTAAGGCAAAAGTCCCAGTGTTTTTATTTGGAGAATTCAAAGACAAGAGAATACTTGTTTTACCGGCATTTTCTCCTCTAGCTCCTGGTTCTGAAATTAATGTTCTTAGAAGGGAAGATTTGCTTTCACCGATACTTCGTAATATTCCTCTTGACCGTTTTCGTATTTATCCAGCTCTTAGCAAGGGTTTGCTTCCTCCAATTGAATTAAAGGATGCAAGACTTGTGATTATATAAGGGTTCTACTACTTTATGACGCATCAGTGTTCCTTTTTACTAATTCGCTTTCGCATTCTCTCGTACATTTCAATAATCCATTTTTCTCTATCCTGCATTGTTAGAATATCTGATTGCGCTGCTAATATTATATTATGCGCAAAAGGTGATGGTATTGTTATATCCTCCTTTTTTGCTTCTATTACCTTTATTTCACCTCTCTTTATTCGGTTCAAGACTTCTTTAGCATGTTCAATATCCATATAATCCTCTAGGATTTCGCGTATTGTTTCTTTTATGACTGGGAAATCCATTCCTACATGTCTTATCAAAAGCTCAGCCTTTATCTTTCTTCTTTCAACAGATATCACTTTCCCTTTATATGCTCTTAAGATCATAAAACTCCTAACTGCACAGTGTCTAAATTTATTGAGGAATAGTTCTGTTCCTTTTATTGCTTCTATCAGAATTTGCCTTAAATTACTTTTGAGAGCCGCTTTAATAATTTCCTTTCCATCAGCAATTACGCCCTTAGGAAATGTTAACATGAAACCATCATCTGTTATTCCTATACCTACGTTAACTTGCAGCATGTTCGAAGCTAGGAAGGCAAAGGCCCTAGATAAAGCATCATTAACTTTTCTACCGTAAGGAGCATGATATATTATGGAAAACTTCCCAAGCTCATCCTGATAATATTCGATTATGAGTTTCTTGTGTGAAGGTATTATTCCCAAAAATTCTAGTTGATCTTCAAAATATCGAATTAGGTTTTCTACAGCATAATCGTTCATTCTAAATTCTTTCTTTAACCATTCCCGAGCTGCATCCTCTCCTTCTTCTTTTAGAATTTTTTCAAGAGCTTCTCTAAAGTGCCCAACCCCTATGGATAAATCCCAACTTCTTGGAAGCATTTCACCTATCCAGGACGGTACTGTGGGCTTCTCTTGCTCTGCTTCAGTAACAAATACATTATTTCCCTTAATTTTCAAAACCTTATACTTCTTACCGCCAAGAACAAAAACATCTCCAGGAATCAATCTCTCAACGAAAGGCTCAGAGAGCCTTCCTATCCATTTTTTCCTACCATTTACTTTCATAATTACATCATAATCGGCCTCTTCTGGAATTGTACCAATGTTCAAAAAATAAATCATTCTAGCGTTCCTTTTTCTTCCAAAAACGCCTTCTTTCTCATCAAACCATAACTTTCTGTAAACCCCTCTATACTCTAAGTCAACATAATAACCGCCAAGATATCTCATAACAGAAATGAAGTCATCCCAGCTGAGTGTATGGAAGTTGTATGATCGCCTTACAACCCTATAAGCTTCCTCCACCTTCCATTTTCTTTCAAGACTCATTCCTACAAGATGCTGAGCTAGAACATCTAGAGGGTTTTTAGGTATTCTAATTCGGTCTATTTTCCCCTCATAAGCATACTTTACAAGAACAACATCTTCAACTAAGTCATCCTCGTCTAAGGCAATTAATCTACCTCTTGATATCTTATGGAGTGCATGACCTGCTCTTCCGATTCTTTGAAGTCCTTTAGCAACGCTCTTAGGAGAACCTATTTGAACTACTAGATCGATGTATCCTATATCAATGCCTAATTCTAGACTAGTGCTCGTAACTACCGCTTTTAACTCTCCCTTCTTTAATTTTTCTTCGACATCTAGCCTTATATCCCTACTCAGAGAGCTATGATGTGTTCCTAGCAAATCCGCGTATTTTTCCCCTAAAATCTCTGAAAGTTTATGAGCAACTCTCTCAGCTCCTGAGCGAGTATTCGTAAAGATTAATATCGTCCTATACCTCTTCAAATACATCTTAATTAAGTCATACATCCTCTTAGTAGCTAATTCTTTATTCCTCAAATCCTTAGTAGGAGCTATCACCTTTAGATCGAGCGCCTTTATCATGGGAATTTTTATTATATAGCATCCTCTTAATTTACCATCATCATTAAAACCAACTAACCATTTTGCAATTTCTTCCACAGGAGCTTGAGTCGCTGAGAGCCCTATCCTAGTAAAGTTTCCCGCTAATTCAACTAGCCTTTCAAGTGTTAAGGATAGATGAGCACCTCTCTTATTACTGCTGAGCTCGTGAACCTCATCCACTATGACCCATTGAACGGTCTCTAAAAAACGTCTAAATTTTGGGGCGTTTAAGACAATACTTAGAGATTCTGGTGTTGTTATTAGAATGTGTGGAGGTTTCTTAAGCATCTTTGATCTTTCACTTTGTGGAGTGTCTCCCGTTCTCACAGCAACCCTTATCTCAGGCGGATCTTTACCTAATTTTTCTATCTCTTTCTTAATTCCTTCCAGAGGAACAAGAAGATTTCTCCTAATGTCATTCGATAAGGCTCTGAGTGGTGAAATATATACAGCATAAATTGTATCTTCTAAGGAATTATCAATTGCTAGTTTGAATAGTTCATCAATTATAGATAAGAAAGCAGCTAAGGTTTTTCCAGTACCAGTAGGAGAAAAAACTAAAATGTTCTTCTTTTGCTTGACAAGAGGAATCGCATACCTCTGAGGAAGAGTAAATTTCTCAAATGTTCTCTTGAACCAGGAGACAACAAATGGTTGTAAAATTTTAAATATCTCTTGGTCTGTAGGAGGTTCCCAAGACACTATTTTAATGCTATCTTCCATTTTTTCACCAAAAGAGTCAACATTTTTTATTGTCTTCCTTGCAATTGAAGTAAAAATAATTCCAGTAGAAAGAGTATGTGAAGTTTACCGTTTTATTTATAGTTATTGGTGAGAGACATGTCAACAATCCAAAATAAAAAACAAAGGGCCATAAAGGTTTATGTGGAGACAACAGGTTGCGCTGTGAACAGAGCATATGGAGAATATCTGCTTGGCTTATTAAAAGCTAGAGGATATGAAATTGTAAATTCTCCAGCTGAAGCTGATGTTATTATCTATAACGGTTGCGCCATAAAAAAGCCTACAGAAGATAGAGCTAGAAGTCGCTTAGCAGAGTTAAGGGAAATATCCTTAAGAAAAGGTTCAAAATTAATAGTAGCAGGGTGTTTAGCTCAAGCTGTTCATAAGAGAGTTAAAAAGGTTGTTCCTGAAGCCTCATTAATCGGTGTTTATCATATTTATGATATACCCGATTTATTACCCGAAATAATTGAGGGCAAACAAATAGAATTGCGTTCGTTTAAGCATATAATCCCCCACGGCTTTCCAAGAATTCTTGAAAGTAAGTTAATAGCTACCGTACCAATTGCACAGGGTTGTCTCGGCGAATGTACTTTTTGTATTGATAGGCTAATTTGGGGGCGCCTTAGGTCATTTCCTCTTGATAGAATAATCGAGGAAATTAAGAAATTAGTTAAGCTTGGTGTGAAAGAGATTAGATTATCTGGTCAAGATACAGGGCCTTATGGATGGGATTTAGGAATTACTCTAGCCGACCTACTTGAGAGTATAAGTAGCATAGAAGGTGATTTCAGAATAAGGATTGGTATGGCGTCTCCTGATACTTTTATGCGAATTGTTGACGATGTACTCGATGTTATGAAAAAAGATAGGAGATTTTACAGATATTTACACCTTCCCGTTCAATCGGGATCCAATAGGATTCTCAAACTAATGAAGAGGAAATATACTGCAGAGGAATTCATAGAACTTGTTGATTACATTAGAAAGAAATTAGGGGAAGATACTACGATAGCTACAGATATTATTGTAGCATTTCCAACAGAAACAGAGGAGGATCATCAAAAAACAATTGAACTTCTTGAAAGAGTGAAGCCAGATATAGTTAACATCTCAAGATATGGTGATAGGCCAGGAATACCTGCATCCAAAATTTATCCTAAAGTGCATAGCGGAGTCGCCAAAAGAAGGACAGTCGAGATTGCAAACATCGTTATGAGGATTTCTTATGAGAAAAACAAGAGGTATCTAAATAGGATGCTTGAGGTACTATTCCTTGAGCGATCAGATTCAAGAATACTTGGTAGAACATATAATTATAGGATTGTATCAGTGGAAGCACCCAATGAGATTTTAGGCAAAACATGTAAAGTTATTATCAAAGACGTAACCTGGAAAACACTTTATGGAGATCTTATTAAAGTTTGAACCAAGAAAATACATAGTAGCGAATTAATCCGTCACCTTCTACTGATGCAATAACCCATTGTTTCCTGACTGAATTAGCCAATCTTCCTGCTCTAATAAGATCTATACCAGTGAGCCTTTGATTTTTGGAGAATACCGTGACTAGGAAGGGAGCATGATCTATTCCTGGACCATAGATATATACTGCAAAATCACTTCCGAATTTCATACCTGGCCTTACAACATAGCCCCTCTCTCTTAAATCCTTGTAGACAATATACTTGTATTCGAAGTCTTCAATCTTGCTCTTAGCTATTTCCCATAACTTCTCTATAGCTTTATTTCTATCAATGTTTTTAAATGTCAAAGCTCCTTTTTCAAGCAAATATAATGCTTCATAATAAGAGAGTATGTAGGGAACGCGATACTCAATATCTAACTTTGGCTTTCTCACACCCATAGGATTGCCGAAGAACGCTATTAGATATAGCTCTTTACCTCTCTTATAATCTGTAATTAGAGGTACCTCTCCAACAAGCATAGCTTCTATAGGATTCTCTCTAAGCTTCTCTAATTTCTCCTCTCTCTCCTTTTTAAGCTTCTCTAGAGTATTCATCATCATCAACTTAAGCAAATTTTATAAGCTATAAACCTAAATTATCGTGAAAGTTATAAATAGAGGGCATCCTTACTTTAGTCAATAAATTTAGACGCGGGGGTTCCCGAGAGGTCAAAGGGGCCAGACTGAGGCTCTGGTGGCGTAGGCCTGCGCGGGTTCGAATCCCGCCCCCCGCACTAAACTATTAGGGATGTCTTCTTTGAAGATAATAGAATTTGACGAGCGCCGAAATCTTCTTACTCTTCGAATTGATACTGTTGATGACCTCTATGTGCTATTTCATTTTATTAGGCCAGGAGATCTTGTAACCGCTAAAACAACCAGAAAGATTAGGGTGGGAGAGAAGGAAGCTATAAGAAAAGCTATGGAGCTTACTATTGAGGTAACGAAAGTTGGTTTTCATGAATTTTCTGAGAGATTAAGAATTTCAGGAATAATAAGAGAAGGTCCAGAGGATCTTGTCTCTCTGGGCTCCCATCACACTATCAATATTAAAGTTGGAAGCATCTTAACTATAATAAGACCATCAGGTTTTTCTAAAATTGATCTAGAGCCCCTTAAAGAAGCTGAGAAACTTTCCGCAACCAAGCCTCTCATTCTTATAGCTATCGAAGAGGGAGAGGCTACAATAGGAATTCTTACATCATATGGCCTTCAAATATACACTAACATTTACAAAAATATAAGCAAAGGTTCCTCTGAATATGAATCTCTACTTAAAGCATTTTTCTCCGAAGTTCTTAATGTTATTAAGGATCTCATTGCTAGATTCGGTCCTGCCGCATTGATTATAGCAGGCCCTGGATTCACAAAGGAGAATTTTATCGAATATCTTAAAAGAAATATTAAAAAGGATATACCCATCATCATGGACTCTGTTACAAGCGGAACTGAAGCAGGGGTTCATGAGATTATAAGAAGAGGTTTGCCAGAAAAAGTCATTCAGAAGCAAAAAGTATCTTACGAATCAAGAAACATAGAGGAACTTCTTTATCACATTTCCAAGAAGGATAATCTTGCTGTTTATGGATTAAATGATGTCGAAAAAGCTGTTGAATGGGGTTTAGCTAAAAAACTACTGATATCGATGAGCTTATTAAACACTCTTGACTCGAATTTAAGGAATAAAATCCTTTCTATAATCGAAAATGCAAAGAAGACTAAAACAGAGGTAATATTCATTAGTACGATTCATCCTCTCGGAAAACAGTTCGCTAAATTTGGAGGAATTGCTGCTATCCTTAGATACCCTTACACAGGTGAGTTTAAATGACTAAATTACAGGTTGCTTTAGATTTTTTCTCTCTCGAAGACGCTGTTAAAATTGCTAAAATGGTTGCTGAAGCTGGTGCTGATATACTTGAGATAGGTACTCCTCTAATCCATATGGAGGGCCTAAAGAAATCTATTAGAGAGATAAAGAAAATCGCTTCTGATTTTGGACAAGAGGTTCTGGTTGACTTAAAATTAGCAGATGTCGGTTATGAAACAGCAAAAAAAGCATTCTCTTTAGGTGCTGATGCTATAACAGTACTCGCAGCCGTAGATGATAATACTATTTTAGGTACTTTAAAAGCAAAAGAGGAATTCGGTGGAAAAGTTATGGCTGATTTGATTTTATCGAGAGATCTTAAGAATGACGTAGATAGAGTTATTAACCTTGGCGTAGATTATGTTTTGATTCATTTGGGAATTGATATTCAAAGGAAAATCGATATTGTAAGCTATATTAATAGCCTTGGAGTTAGCATACCATCAGAAAAATTAGCAGTTGCGGGAGGAATCACTCTAGACAAATTGGATAAATTTGCCGAACTAAAACCAGCTATTATTATTGTTGGGAGAGCAATCACTAGGAGCGAAAATCCCTATCTAACAACTAAAAAGTTTCTTCAACGCTTGGACCTCTTAAAGCTACGACCTTAGCTGCTAAGACTTCTGCTGTTTCTAGATCTCTTATCCTATATTCAATTATTTTACGTCCCTTTGCTCTTCTGGATTCCAAGAAGCCCTCCCTTTCCATCCTTCGAAGATATGTAGAGCAAGTTGATGTCTCAATTTCCTCGTTATATATCTCCTCATAAACATCCTTAGCATCGAGACTTGTAAACCACTCTCCTGTCTTAAACATCACAGAGATAGCTTTCTTTAAGCGTGAGTATGTTGTTTCCTCAGTATTCATCCTCTTTCGAGATTTTCTTTCATTTCTGTTAGTTTCACTTGTAGCAAAAGGTGCGATTAGTTTTTGTATTAATTTTAGCTGCTCTTCAGATACATCAGAACCCACTTCAATTTCAAGCTCAAGATCTCCCTTTTTGAGCCTAAGTTTTATTCCTGTTGATTTTGTTGGCATAGTTGACACAATAGGCAATATTGTTAGATTATTGAGCGATAGTGTTGGCAGTATATTAAATATGGTTAACATCTGAGAATTACCTGTGAAGCAGCAGACCCCTCTAGTTCAAGTGGAGGGAGTTAATATAATGCTATATCACTAAGAATCAAAAAACAACAATACAACATAATTTATTGGTAATTGGGAATTATTTAGCTATTCTTCCAGTTGAAATGAGGGGGCGTCTAAATAGTCACTAACTGTATATCAGGTTATTAACCTGAGAATTCATTAGGAGTAATACTGCCGTAAGAGACCCCTCAGTTCAAGTGGAACTCAGAATTTTGGCTTTTTCTACAGGTAATAACATGTGAAAATTGTGAATTAACGTTTTCTTCACTTGAAAAATGCAAAATGAGTGTTTTAAACTGTAAAAACGTCATTTTACAAAGATTGAGTATTACGATATGATTAACCTCATTTCAAGTGGAATTGAGTAGAAAAACATCCTTATTAAAAACTAGAAATAGATTGGTGCGGGGGGCGGGATTCGAACCCGCGAAGGCCTGCGCCACCGGATCTTGAGTCCGGGCCGTTATTGAGGCTGTCCGGCCCCTTTGACCAGCTCGGGAACCCCCGCGATTTCGACAATCTTATCTATGTATTTCATAATCATGTTTAGTAACTACTCTTAAAGGTTTCGTCCAATGAAAGTGGTTTTGAAGATAGGTGGTTCAATTCTTTTGCCATCACCCAGTGTTAATAATGAAGTATTTAAAAGATGGAAAGAAGCTATTACAAAAATTTCTAATCAAGTTGAAAAAATGGCTGTAGTTGTAGGAGGCGGGAGGATTGCAAGGGAGTACATACATGCAGCAGACTTCGCATCATCTTATGAAAAAGATTTGCTTGGCATTTCAATAACAAGAGTAAATGCGTATCTCCTAATGCTTTACCTTAAGTATAGCAATCTCGATGTTGCTTTTGATATTCCTACAAATCCTGAGGATGTTAGAAAACTCTTACAAGATAGAAAACTTGTAGTTTTGGGAGGATACTTACCTGGAAATTCAACAGCCGGTGTGGCTGCTTTAACTGCGGAAGCAATATCTGCAGACCTACTATTAGTGGCCACGAATGTTCCAGGTATCTTTGAGGATGATCCAAGGATTAACCCTAATGCTAGAAAGCTAAAGAAGGTTCATATAAGCAAGTTGATACAAATGCTTAGCGTGGAAAAAAGCGTCGCTGGAACATACTTTTTACTAGATTTACTTGCTCTTAAAGTGCTTGAAAGATCTAAGATTCCAACAATTGTATTTGATGGTCGAAATCCTGAGAATGCTGTTAATGTTCTGGTAAGTTATATGACAAAAGACTATGAATCAATATTCAAATATGGCTCCTTAATAACTTTCTGAGTCGAAGAATAACTCATTGATTTTAGTCTGAGATAAAAATCAAGCAAGTGTTTAACAATTTCATTATCCTTGTTTAAGGAGAACACTTTTGCTTTATCAGTACTGATAACTTTAATGAGACCTAGATTCTCTAGATAAGATACTCTTGCAGAAACTGATGAGGGCGATACATTTAGCTTCTTTGCCATCTTATTAATCGTAAAATATTCACCTGGATTTGAAAGAAGCTCTTCTAAGATTCTTACTTGTACTGGAGTTCTGAATAACTCATATAAAGAAATTTCCATCCAAAACACCAATAGGTATAATAAATTGGGGTGTCTAATAAGATGGATACTATACCGAGACTTAACCTAGATAAAATTTTTTTCAGAAATTGTAAATATGAAGATATCCCTCAAGTTATGGCTGTGAACAGGAAAGTACTTCCAGAAAATTATTCAAGAAGCACATTTTTAGCAATGTATAATCTTTATAAAGACATCTTCTTTGTGGCGATAGACGAAAGTAATGGAAACGTTATCGGATACATAATGAATAAGCTAGATGTTACAAAATCCTTTTTTGATGACTCTAAAATAATTACTAAGGGTCATATCTTCTCCATAGGAGTTTTGCCAGAATATCGCAGAAGAGGAATAGCCTCAGCATTGCTTTCTTTAGGAGTTATATCGATGGTAAAAAGGAGAAATGCTAAGGAAATTTTCCTTGAGGTTAGAGTGAGTAATAAGCCAGCAATAAATCTATATAAAAAGTTCGGAATGAGAATTTTTGAAGAAGTTCCTTATTATTATCAAGATGGTGAAAGTGCATATTTAATGGTTGCAAGAGCAGAAGATATGCTGCCTATTGTAGAGAAAATAGTTCAAGAACTTAAAGAAAAAGGAAAATACCAGAATGGTGTGATTTGAAATGGAGCCTAAAAGAATTGTAGTTATTGATAGGGATAGATGTAGGCCAAAGAAATGTAATTATGTTTGTATGAGAGTATGTCCACCCCAGAGATCTGGAGTCGAAGTTTTTATTATTGACGAGGAAACAAAATTTCCAATTATAGATGAATCCTTATGTATTGGTTGTGGGATCTGTGTAAAATATTGTCCATTTCATGCTTTAACGATAGTCAATTTACCCACACCTGTTGAGGAAGAAATAGTTCATAGATACGGTCCTAACGCCTTCTCATTATACAGATTACCTATTCCAGTTGAGGGAAAAGTAGTTGGTCTTCTTGGGCAGAATGGAACAGGAAAAACTACTAGTTTGAAAATCTTGTCAGGTTTATTAAAGCCAAATTTGGGGAGATACAATGATCCTCCAGATTGGGATGAAATAATAGAGAAATTCAAAGGTTCAATGCTTCACGAGTATTTTGAAAAGTTAAGGGCTGGCGATATTAAAACAGTATATAAACCACAGTATGTGGATGTAATTCCTAAGATCGTGAAGGGAGATGTCAAATCAGTTCTTAAAAAGTACGATGAAAAGGGAATCTCTGATGAGCTAATTACAGAATTAAAAATGGAGAATTTCCTCAATAGACAGATTAAGGAGCTAAGCGGAGGAGAGCTTCAAAAATTAGCAATCGCTGTTGCTATAGAGAGGGAAGGAGACATCTATTTATTTGATGAACCTTCATCATATCTCGATGTTCTTGAGAGAATGAGGATAGCGAAAGTGATTAGGAGGTTAGCAGAAAAGGAAAAGAAGTATGTACTAGTCGCGGAACATGATTTAGCAATTCTAGATTATATAAGCGACACTATCTCAATTTATTACGGAGAACCAGGAGCGTTTGGAATAGTTTCGCATCCTAAGGGTGTTAGAGAGGGCATAAATATATTCTTAGACGGATATATTCCTGACGAAAATGTTAGGTTCCGTGAAACCCCTATCAAATTTAAGATATACGCTCCTCAAGATGTCTCTGGAGAGAAAGAGCTTTTAGTAAAATATCCTTCCTTCACTAAAACGTTAGACTCATTTAAATTAGAAGTAGAAGGAGGAGAAATAAGAAAGGGAGAGGTTATAGGAATTCTTGGACCAAATGGAATTGGAAAAACGACATTCATTAAAGTTTTAGCAGGAATATTCAAGCCCGATCAAGATGTGAAATTTGAGGGTGTTGAGAAAATTGAGATTTCGTATAAGCCACAATATTTAATGGAATTTGTCGGAGAAGATGATTGGATGACTGTAAGCGAAAAAATTGAGAGTGTAAGAAAAGGAGCGCTTTCAGACAAATGGTTTAGGACTTATGTAGTTAGCCCCTTAAAGTTAGAAAAACTCTTCGATCAACAATTAGGCGATTTGAGCGGAGGAGAACTTCAAAAAGTAGCTATAGCAACCGCATTAGCAAAAAAAGCAGATTTGTATCTCCTGGACGAGCCTAGTGCTTATATATCAGCCGAGGATAGATTTTGGATTGCTAAGGTAATAAGGAGCATAGTTGAGTCTTCTGATGCCACTGTTGTCGTAGTAGAACATGATATTCTTGTAGCTGATTATATGACAGATAGACTTCTTATCTTTGAAGGCGAACCTGGAATTCATGGAGTTGCAAGAGGTCCATTTAATAAATTGGAAGGAATGAATAGATTTCTAGAAAAACTAGGGATTACATTTAGGAGAGATAAAACTAGCGGCAGACCTAGAATTAATAAGCCAGGAAGTAAATTAGACATACAACAGAAGAGGATGAGGCAATATTATTATGTAGCATGATATTATTTGATTAACATCATTCATATCCTAAAATCTCCCATACTGTTGGAGAATCCTCAACATAGAATTCTTGAAGATCTTTAACAATCATTACAAGTCTTCCTGTATCCGGATGTATTGAACCGGGTATCCTAAGCAACCTATTTAAATCCATAGTAACTTGTTTATCTATTCTCGGGAGTCTTTCTATAACATATTTAAATCGTTTTTTAAGAAGCTGTAAATCTTCTTTCCCTAATATTATTCTTGAAATCCTTAATAAGTAGCTCATTGGAAGTCTCTCCTCTTCAGGAATTTCTGGGGAGATGTATAAAGCTATAGCCTCTCGAACCTCCTTATCAAAAGTTAAAGTATGTGGATCTGATATCCAAGCATGAAAACCTCTCCTTCCTGAGAAAACCCACGTTATTTTCTCAAATCCAAAATCCTCTCTAAGAGTCTCATCTACTATTAAAGCAGCATTAACTATTAATGGCCAACACTTTTTACAAACATGATCTTTGCCTTTACCACAAGTTCTTATGTCATCATAATCAGTGATATCCAAATCAAAAATAAGCTCATGGCCAAGCCATTTTAGTTTTGTTATAGAAGTTTTAGGATTTGGAGGTGGATTATAAAGTCCTCCTATATGTGCACTAACAATCCTTCTTCTAATCATAAAATCCCTCATATCTGCGGGTGTTTTAAAAGATAAATTTCTGATAAAATGAGTTTCCTTATCATCTTGAGAAGGAACAATAAATCCAAACTCTCTATGAGGGAAAGTTTTAGGGTCAATCACTCTAAATAATGCAGAAAAAGAGAACTTTTTGCGGTAAAATTCGTTTAAGATATCAGGAGTAGGTGGCCCTCTTACTTTAAACATTTTAGGTTACACACCTAAAACAATTTTTCTAGTATTTTTTGGCCTAAGCTTAACAAGCATCGTACTATTACATCTTGGACAGATGAGGACACCAAGTGATTCGAGTGCTCTGACATTTTCATCAGCTAAACTGAATACATAACCACAATTTATGCACATGTAAAAAGATCTGGCACCTTTTGGCAATTCTCTTGGCTCAATAATCATTCTTATCACCAAAAAAGGTAAGAAAAAACAATCTCACTATTTTATAAATTTAAACTTTAACTTTGATGAAATTCGTGAAGATGTATTTTTAAAGGAGATGCATAACTGTAAGTATGAAAACAACTATGCTATATAAGAGAAGCCCAAGAATTAAACTTCCAAAAGCGGTTTTAACTCTAGAGGCATATCTCTCAGAACCTTTGAAGAAGCCCATTACCCAAATTGTTGTGTAAAGGGCTCCTAAAACGCTAACTTCAACAGCTACTAAGGAGGATGGCGCAATTACAAGAGAGAGAACACCAAAGATTATTAATAGTATCTTATAAGAAATCAAGTAAACTAGGGAAAATATGAAGGTTAATGCATATTCTTGGCCACCCATTTTTGTGAAATAAACTCTAGAGGATACTATTATGAACGAGACAGTAAGCATTAGTAAAAGAATTAGGTCCAAAATACTTAACACACTATATCCCTCCCAATTCTCTTATTTTTTTCTTTACATATATCGTGGCGAATAGATATAAAAGATAGAGGGTGAGAGCAAACAGACCTATTGGAATCGCATGGACTATCAAATTAATTATTATATTCTCTCTAGGAAGGCCTAACAAGAAGATTGCTAATAAGGGTATCACAAAAGTTAGAAGACTCCAAACAAATATTATAAGGAGATAAAGGAAAGGAAATTTCATTTTTTATTCACCAACTATAATTTTGGCATCAAGAACTACCACACCTTTAGTGAAGACTCTTACTGGGTTAAGATCAAGTTCGAGAATTTCTGGATGCTCGCTCATTACATTTGAGACTCTTACAATGAGCTTTTTCAAACTTTCAATATCACCTTTTGGTAACCCTCTATATCCCGATAAAATCACATAACCCTTTGTCTCCTTCAACATCTCTTCGGCTTCTATTTCGTCGATGGGCGCTAATCTAAATGAAGTATCTTCAAAGAGTTCTACATAGATTCCGCCTAGACCTCCAAACATAACAACAGGTCCAAATACTGGATCACGGAGACCTCCAATTATCACTTCATAACCTCCTTCAATCATCTGTTCAAGAAGAACTCCATCAATTTTTGCGTTTGGTGCATGTTTCTTTACGTTTTCCATTATAGTATCCCATGCTTTTAGTGCCTCTTCTTCGCTTTTTATATTGAGAATAACGCCACCAACATCCGTTTTATGAATAATGTCAGGAGATAATATTTTCATAACTAAAGGAAAACCAACTTCTTTTGCTTTATCTACAACCTCCTCTTTACTTTTAGCAATAGCTCTTTTAGGGAAGGGAACACCATATTTTTCAAGAAGATTTTTAGCTTCAAGTTCTGTTAAAGCTCTTCTTTTCATTTTCTTCGCCGTTTTCTATTCTAGAATTGTTAGATAATCTTTCCAATAACAATACTCAAGACGAATTTTTAAGTCTTATCTGCGAGATTATCAAAATTCGCAGAAGTATTAAGAATAACAAATAAAATGACCATTAAGTTAATTTTGATAAAGGGAGGTGTTATAAAATGTCAGGATTATCTATTAAAAAGATAGATCCTAAAGCCCTTCCAACAATGGAGGAAGTTTCAAAGAAAATAGAAAAAATTCTTAGAGCACTTTTTAGAGACTCTTATTCGAAATATGTGATAAAGCAAGATAATACGAAATTCTTAATTTTGCCTCCACGATATTATTATTTTCCTCCTATAGTCATTTTAATAAACTCTCACCCCGATGATGAATCGCGTGCATTATTTATTTCTTTAACTCGCAGAATTCCTCTGGATTCAAATGATGACCTTTTTGAAATTTTAGGTTCTGTAGACGAACTTCTAGGTGGTTATTTAGAGATTGTTCATAGATCGGAGGAAGCGAAATTAAGGGGTGATGAAGAAGCTAATAAAATGTATTATTTAGTCCTTACGCACAAACTGCATGCTCTAGCAATGGAGGATGAAGCATGGTTTTTACTAATTTTAACAGCTCTAATAAGAGCCGATGAAAAATTATTTTCAAAAGTCCAAGCGCCAGAAAGAGTGGAGTCTAGCGAAACAACTCCTGTTGAATTCACATAAAAATCAGAGTTCGGGACCTTCTTCATCCATTATGTCAGAAGGGACCGATTCATCATCTTTTATTTACCGAAATACTATGAATATTAGAAACCAATTTTAAACTTTAAAAATCTAGAGTGAGAGGGTCTTTGGCATGCCTGAAATCTCATTAGCAAGCATTAGGCGAATTATAAAGAAAGCTGGAGCAGATAGAATAAGTCAAGAGGCAGTTGAATATTTGAGAGAAATAGCGGAAAGATACATCTTCGATATCGCAAAAACAGCTGTTGAATTAGCCGAGCACGCAAAAAGAAAAACCCTTCTAAAAGAAGATATTCTGAGAGCTATAAGAATAAGGGAAGGTAAGTTTG
>CBDULE010000012.1:0-18055 GCA_965367995.1 uncultured archaeon
AAGCAGAAGACGGCATACGAGATGTAGAGAGGTCTCGTGGGCTCGGAGATGTGTATAAGAGACAGATATAGAAGAGCTTGATGAAATAATACCAAAAACTTTAGAGGTGAGAGTTAAGAAGCATGAGAATTTTGTCAAAGTTAAATTTAGAACGAAGAGATACTTATATACGATAAAGCTTAGTGAGAGAGAAGCTGATGCTCTACTAGCAAAGATTAAGGAACTGGGCATACCAATCAAAACATTCTAGGTGATATTAATGAAAACAACTTCTAAGGTTCTTGGAGAGCTTGCAGGAGAGAGGGTAATAGAGATAACAGCAACCCTTGAGAAGTCAGCTGAAAAGAAATTTTTCTCTATGGCATATTACCTACTTGATTACCGTAAGTATAAAGTGGCTACTATAGAAAAAAGTCCAAATGTTATAATAGTAAGAGGTAGAGAGAGCGAGGTTATGAGATTTCTTAATGACATTATAAAGAAAATTAAAGAACTAGTCGAAGCCGAAAAAAGATGATAAACTAGTCTGTTTCGCTCTTCTAGACTCAAGCTTTTTTCTAACTTCGCTTAACTCATTTAAAACTCTAATTTTATTAAAATTATACTCCTCAACAAGAAATCTGATTACACCATCATAATTTGGCTCTTTAAAGACGATTTCATAATTCTCTTTCACAGGGGGATTAAGGAATATTTCTCTAATATCCCTCCAATCAGCATCAAATTTCCATTTGATTATCCCTAGCTTGATTAAATTTTCCAATGAGCCATAGTTCTTAATTAATCTATATGCTTTTTTTATCCCTATCCCTTCAAAGCCATCAGGATTAAAATCAGTGCCTAGAAGTATCGCTAAATCTATCAATTGTTCTCTAGTTAGAGAGAGCTTTTCAAGAATCTCGCTTAGATAATAGAGTCTAGGAATATAATATGGTTGCGGAGAAAGCTTCAGATCCATAACAATTCTAGGAGAACCATAAAGAAGAGCATCCCAGTCTCGTGTTGAAACAACGTAAGCATCCCCTTTTGCTACAATATATGCAGCTTGAGCTTCAGCATCGTGTGGAGCATCTATAATCGGTAAGCCCATCAATCTAATAAGTTCTTTAGCACTTCTTATCATCTCATCATTTACGAACATCGCTCTTTTTCCTAACTTCATTGCCTCCTCATATCGCCCTTCAAGAACTGCTTTAATAAATTCCTTTTGGAATTTTTCCTTCTCCCTTTTCCTTTTCTCTAACTCCTTTGCCTTTAGAGGATGGGGCGGTCCATCGAATATGAAAACGGGTCTAATGTCAAGTATTAACATTCTACAAATCCTACGAAAAAGTCCGACCAAATGGCTTGTTACCCTTCCTTTTCTATCGACTAAATATAGTCCTCTTTTATCCCTAATCATAGCTAGCATTTCATATAACGTTGGAAGAGCATCGACAGCAACTATCTTGCCACTAAAGAATTCTGGTTTTACATAATGAATTAGGCCCATTTTATTAATCAGCTGGCCTAGTTTGACCCCCACGTCCTCTCACCATATAATAGCAATTTATCAAGAGAGTTAATATCGTTGGTATCCCGTGCTCTGTTGCAAAGGTTATTCCAGGACATAGATTAACTACAAGTTTTGACCATCTGAATAGTCCAGACGGTATTCCCTCTCTAGCCCCAATGAACACATTAATCCTTTTTTCCCTTTCTAATAATTCAGCTATCTCCCTACAAACATTCTCGGATACTGGTTTTCCCTTAGCACTTGTGATTATGAATACTTCTCCTCTTCTCATTCTGGAGAGCTGATAAAGCTCGTAAACTAATACATTAGTCCTTTTAACTGGACGATGATATGTCTTTTTCTGAACCAAAAGTCTTGATTTTATTCCCTCGAGAACTCCCTCGAGGAATCTATTAAGCTCAACTGCATTTGCTGGATCCAGAAGAGAAATAATAAGTTCTCCAACTTCGAAAGCTTGGACAGCCCTTCCAATTCTCACACCCATTCTATAAGCTCCCTCAAGATCGCCTAGGAATGGAAGCTGAATGATAGAAATTTTTCTCATAATCTCAAGAGTTTTATCCGGTTTAGGTTTCCTGTAGCTTTGCTCTTTAGTTATTGATATGTAAGCCTTATCATGAAAAATTTCAACCCAAATTACCTTCTCTGGATTGTCGAGATTCACAGGATTTCCGAGCATCTCTTTGATTCTAGCACCAACAGCAACGTTTACATCTATGCTTGTGAAATTATGTTTTCCTCTTCTTGTTGTTCTCACCGCGAAAAATTCTCTTGAAGATAGTCTCTCCCTAGCAACCTTAAGAGCTGTTTCAGCTATCTCATTTGGGTCCGCTTTAGCTATAGCATAGATTGGAAGTGCTTTTTCAACCTCAGGAATTTCTGCAAGAATTTTATTAGCTAGTTCATCAGGATTGCCATTACTCACGAAAACAATTCCAGATGAACCAAAAGGACGAGGCTCAACCTTAACATCGTTGAAAAGTTCAAGCACGTGGGAAGCTACAATGTTTTCCATCCCCTTACGAGTCTTAAGTATAACACTTACCATATAATTCACCTTTAGGGGGAGGAGACGACCATAATCCCCCTTCTGTATCGCGGGGCCTGAGGGCAACCCGCTCACGGCATTCGACTAAGCGCTAAGCCACCGTCTCATCTCATTGACGGTGGCCTACGCTTGCTCCCGCACTGCCGGGCCGTTTCAACCAACCCTCCCCTCTCGTCAACAGGTTATCTCGGAGCGGGTCGCCCCGCTCCTTCGCTGCATCATCCTCATCGATGGAGAGGGGGTCTCGTTTCTGTTCCCGGAGCGAGGGATCTCTCCCTCGTGGCTTACGCCACAGTGCTTTCTGGACGGGAGGGGGGAATTTCCTCGGGCATATGCCCGACAGCCGTTTGGTCGTCTCCTCCTTTCCCCCTACTTAATATTTAAAACTATTATTTGCGTTAGTTTTTAATATCACTTAATCCATAGACTTAAAAAGGAAGTTGCAGTAGAGTGAAAAGTCTATTTTTTAATCCTGGGGTCTTTAACCCCTAGAGAGATTAAGGTGTTTCTCATTGATAACAATTATTTATGATAAAATCGAACCTCCTAAAGAATTTGTTCCATTTTTGAGAAAGTTTAATACACATGAAATTAACATTATTATAGCTCCGACCTTTGATTATAAATCCCCAATTGGAATAAGGTATATGCCCACTTTTATTTCTCTCATTAAAAAGTTATCTGGAAGGAAATTTAGGACAAGTTATAGGTTCAGTGAGATACTTCATTCGCTAAATCTATCTGAAAATAGACGATCGGATTTTGAAATGGCTATAAGCATAATGGCTACCCTCTGGTTGAACAATAATTTAAATTTAATTGATTATTTTGGCAGGATCGCTGATGCTCTCAAAATCGAATTTAAAATATATCCATTGACAGACCCTCCCCTTTTAGTTCTCGTAGAGACAGAGAGTGGAAGGGTTCCCCCATATAAAATATACGAGGGAGAGGTAGAATTCAGTAAGATAAGACAGATAAGCTTCAATGGCGTAGATAAAATTAAAGTTCCCTCAGAGGTCAAAAAAGTATTTGAGGAGAGTAATAAAGTAATTTTATATCAACCATCAGTAATTACTGTAAAACTTCTAAATGAGTTAGAAGAATTCCAGAAGATTTTGCAGAGTCATTCAGGAACGATTATATATCTGTTACCTGATAAAATAAATCCTGTTGATTCTGCTATTTTAGCTAGAGAGGGACTTTCTCAGGATTGGACTGGTCTTATAGAGATGATTCATAAGGGCGTTGATGTTATTGTTTTTGATGAAAATAAGACAGGAATTCTGGAAGCGGCCACTAAATATCAGATAGCTTTCTTTCCGATTTCATATGATGTTGAAACTAAAGAAGGTGTAAATAAATTTGTAGAATCGCTCCTCAAAATATTAAGTCTAAACTCGTCGAGGAAGTAGTAAAATGAAAAGCATTCATGTTATTATCCCTAGAGACAAGGAAAGAGTTGTTAAAACAATACTTGACAAATTAAATTTCCAATATTTTCTATTAAACACGCAAACTCATCTTTTATTCATAATTAATGTTCCAGATGAGAAAGTTGAAAATCTAATTGATAATCTTAGATCTGTCGGAGTTGGTCAACTTTATGGAACATATATCATCTATGAAGTGAGCTATCCTTTTGTAGAAGAAGCTGAGATTATCGAGGCGGAGAGGGTAACTAGAAGAGTGTCTAGAGAGGAGATATTAAGCAGAATAAGAGATGATGCTGTTTTATCAAGGAACTATATTATTTTCACAATATCAGCAGCTATAATAGCTACTTTAGGACTTTTAACAGATAATGTAGTGATGATTGTAGCTTCTATGATTATAGATCCTCTGATGGCACCGATTTTAGGAACCTCAATGGGAATCGTCCTTAATTTGGAGGATCTAAGAAAAGAGAGCCTTAAATCCGAAACATTTGGCCTACTTCTTGACATTTTAACTGGTTTCATTATAACTTTATTATTACCATACAGCACAGTAACGAAAGAGATGATATTAAGAGCTTACCCTTCAGTTCTCGACATAATTTTTGCTTTAACGGCCGGAATAGCAGCTGCTCTTAGTACTGTGAGTGCAGAAGTGATGACATTAGTAGGTGTGGCTATAGCTGCATCCCTACTTCCTCCTGCTACGAATATTGGAATAGGAATTGCGTATCTTGTAAAAGGAGTACCAACAGCAAAAACTTTAATCATTGGCTCATCAGCTTTACTGGCCATTAATATACTTGCAATCACAATTGCTAGTGTTACTTTCTTTTGGTTCGTAGGAATCCGTCCTGGAGAATCAATAAGAAAAATGATGCTTGCGGAGAGGAGGTTAAAGAAGCGACTAATATTAATTATAGTAGCTTTCTTAGTTATATCAGTACCTCTTATAATTACTTCAATACAGTATTATAAAAGCGAGAAAATAGAGTTAAGTGTTCGTAAAGAAACTCTTGAATTTCTTAACAAGTACGCTCCTGAAGCCGATGTTATTTCTCTGGATGTTAAATATTTAACTGACATAGATACTGTGCAGATCTTCCTCTCGATAGGCGTTGAAAATGTTACAGAAAAAATACTTAAACTTCCTGAAGCTTTAGCGAAGCACATAAATGAAGAATTAAATCTAAAGGCGGATGTATACATGCAGATCTATCTAGCTTACAGAGAATCTTCTATAGGACGCTCATAAAAATTAATTTAATAGGATGCTTAAAATATCAAGATTAAATACATAGATGAACAGAAATAAGGCTATGGAATCAATAAATAATTCTGAGACTATTATTTCTGGCGTCTTTAAAATCTTTTGAGCGAAATCTATAGGCTTATTTTTGTAAGGATCCAAGCCATACCTTTTCACGATGATATTTGCACCATACATCTTCTTTTTAATGGGATAAAATAACATAATCTCTCCATCTACCATGTCGAAAAGAAGATGTGTTTGAGAAGCTAAAAATACGCTTAATGAATGAATAGGAGAAATGAACACTAGAATTAAAGAGATTATTATCCAGAAAAAGGGAGTATGCATTATAGAGAGCCTATGAGGATGAACCATGAGAATGTCTACATCTATAAGAACACCACTTACTAGCATAGAAATAAAAAGGAAGGGTGCTTTTATTCCTAAAAACTGGAGTAGAAACCATAAAATAAAAGTTGCGGATAAGTGAATGGTTGGAAGCATGCTTCTTAATCCCTCTTTCTGTACTTTATCGCCAACTTATGAATTTTAAGGACATTTAGAGGCGCAAGGAAAGTAACTAAAGCATGAGGTTTACCTGATTTTCTCGCTGGGATGAAATATTTCCTTATATACTTGACGCCCCATTTAGCAAGAATCTCTCCGACAGCATAGAGATGGGGTCTACTATCTATAGCATATGTAGTTGCATAGATCGACCATTTTATTGCTTCTATGCTATATTTAGGAGACTCTTTATGAGGAGAAATTATGAAAGCTCCAATCGAGAGCAGCAAATTCATAATTAGGCTTTTAATCAGATCGCTAACCTTAACTTTCGGAGGAGAAAGCTTCTTTATCAAATCCTCCCCGTAAATAACCTTATAGCGTTTCATTATCGTGTATTTCACAGCATTTGCAGGGGCTAAAATTTTAGCCATTATTCTATTTAACCCAAATATCTTTGGAAAATTCCAATTAAGAAAATCATTTCTCCTTGTTAAGAATCCTGATACATACATGCCAGTCTCGTTCTCCAATCCTCTAAGAAGCCTTGTTATTATTCCCTTAGATCTTTTCAATCTTTTATAGTCAAGAGTTGCTCTTACGAATATCTCAGCTTTTTTCATCTCATCTTTAGTTATCGAATCGTCAAATATGAAGAGAACGTCAAAATCCGACTCACTCCAGGTTACTTTATCGATTATACTACCAAAAAGGATAACACTAATAAGCTTGTTTTTAGTTAGTTTCTGTAGCTTAGGGATTATGAATTTTTTAAGATACTCTTCTTGATTCATAATCCATTCTCTCTACCACCAGATTCGAAAGATATTCAAAGATGACACTTCTTGATAAAGTTGACAAGTTTAAATTAAACAAAGCAGAGATTGTTAAATTTAAATCTTGCTAGAAGCCGCTCATCATCAAAGCTAAGTTTAAAATAAATACTAATCTTACAACTGGTAAATATGATATATACAAATATATTCATGAACTTCAAATAGTGAGGGAAAAATAATTTTTGGCGGTAAAAAACAAATATGGATTTCTTTTTAGGTGCATAAAAATGGCAGAGAAAAAATTTGTATATGATTTTGAGGAAGCTTCTGCTTTTAAGGATCCCAAAGAAAGAAGACAATATCTAGGAGGAAAAGGAGCTGGATTGGCTGAAATGACATTAGCGGGATTACCAGTACCTCCAGGATTTACCATAACTACAGAGGCATGTAGAGAGTTCTATAAGAAGGGTGAGCAGTTCTTAGAGGAGATATGGCAGGAAGTTTTGGAGCACATGAAAAGACTTGAGGAGAAAACTGGAAAGAAATTCGGTGGAACGGATAATCCACTACTAGTCTCAGTTAGATCGGGAGCTCCCGTAAGTATGCCTGGAATGATGGATACAATTCTTAATGTTGGTCTTAATGATGAAGTTGTAAAAACATTAGCTAAATTGACAAACAATGAAAGATTCGCTTATGACGCTTATAGGCGTCTAATTCAGATGTTTGGAAGCATTGTGATGGGAATCGATAAGAAGAAGTTTGATGAGATCTTTGAGGAGATAAAGAAGAAATATGGTGCTAAGACTGATGCTGATTTGGACGCTAATGCTATGAAGGAGGTTGTTGAGAAATTCAAGGAATTATATAAGAAGGAAACTGGTGAAGAATTTCCACAAGATCCGTATGTACAGCTAAAGAGAGCTATAAAGAGAGTATTTGAATCATGGAATAATCCAAGAGCAATTAAATACAGGGAGCTATTCGGAATACCTCACGATTTATGTACAGCTGTTAATATTGTAATGATGGTCTTCGGGAACATGGGTGATGACTCTGGTACTGGAGTAGCATTTACTAGGAATCCAGCTACTGGTGAAAAAGAGTTATATGGAGAATTCTTACCCAACGCTCAAGGAGAGGATGTAGTAGCTGGAATAAGAACTCCTATGAGCATTGCTGAGCTTAAAAAGAGACTTCCAGACGTCTATAGACAATTAAAGGAAGCAGCTGATAAGCTTGAGAGATATTATAGAGATATGCAGGATATCGAGTTCACTGTTGAAAGAGGAAAACTCTACTTATTACAAACTAGAACTGGAAAGAGAACAGCACTTGCAGCGGTTAAAATCGCAGTGGACATGGCTAAAGAGGGTCTAATAACGAAGGAAGAAGCAATAATGAGGGTCAAACCTGAGCAGCTTCAGCAACTATTGCATAGAAGAATTGATCCCCAAGCAAAGGAGAAAGCAATTAAGGAAGGAAAATTAATCACAAAGGGATTGAATGCATCTCCTGGAGCTGCCGTTGGTAAAGTTGTATTCTCCTCTGAAGAGGCTGAGGAGTTAGGTAAGAAAGGAGAAAAAGTAATTCTAGTTAGGCCAGAAACAACGCCAGAAGATGTAGGTGGTATGGCTGCTTCGCAAGGAATATTAACAGCAAGAGGAGGTATGACAAGCCATGCTGCTGTAGTAGCTAGAGCAATGGGTAAGCCAGCTGTAGTCGGTGCTGAGGAGCTAGATATCGATGAGGAGAAGAAGATTGTAAAAGTTAAAGGAAAAGATATTATAATCAAAGAAGGCGATATCATTACGATTGATGGTTCTACTGGCGAGGTATTCTTAGGAGCACTGCCTACGATTGAACCAGAGCTTCCACCAGAAGCACATGAACTTCTCAAATGGGCTGATGAGTTCAGAAAGTTAGGAGTTAGGGCTAATGCAGATAATCCAGAAGCGGCAAGAAAAGCTCTCGAATTCGGAGCTGAGGGAATCGGTCTAGCTAGAACTGAGAGAATGTTCCAAGGAAAAGAGAGAATCCAGATTTTGAGAAGATTCATCCTTGCTGAAACGGAGGAGGAAAGAAGAAAGATTATTGAGGAACTAGTTCCATTGCAGAAGAATGACTTTAAAGCATTACTTGAGATATTTGATGGAAAGCCAGTAATATTCAGACTCCTTGATCCACCATTACATGAATTCTTGCCAAGTCTTGAGGAGTTACTGCCAGAGTACTATAAGGCGAAGTATGAGGGAGCACCTAAAGAAAAGATAGAGGAGCTTGAGAATTTGATAAGAAGAGTAAAAGCAATGATCAATCTCAATCCGATGATCGGATTTAGAGGAGTAAGAGTAGGAGTAGTATATCCAGAGCTCTATGAGGCACAGACTAAAGCAGCAGCTATGGCAGCTGCAGAGCTTATCAAGGAGGGTAAGAATCCAAAGCTAGAGATAATGCTTCCAAATGTGTCTAATTATAAGGAGCTTGAAGTACTGAGACCTAGGTTAGAAAAGGTAATAGAAGATGTTGCTAAAGAATATGGAGTAGAACTTAAGGTTCCAATAGGAACTATGATTGAGATTCCGAGAGCAGCATTAACAGCAGATGAGTTAGCTAAATATGCGGAATTCTTCAGCTTTGGTACAAACGATCTAACTCAATCAACTCTAGCAATGTCTAGGGATGATGCTGAGAGATTCTTCATTCACGTATACTTAAAGAAGGGAATATTAGAAAAGAATCCATTCCAGACTCTTGATAAAGCAGTAGCAGAGGTTATGAAGATTGGGGTGGAAAGAGGAAGAAAAACAAGACCAGACCTTGAAGTAGGAATCTGTGGAGAACATGGAGGAGATCCTGAGTCAATTGAGATTTGCCACAAGGTTGGCTTAGATTATGTGTCAGTATCACCATTCAGAATCCCAATAGCTAGATTAGCAGCAGCACAGGCGGCAATTAAAGAAAAGTGGGAAAAGGAAGGTAAATTATAAATTAGCACTGCATGATCATTTACTACTCACTTTTATTTGAACGATTTTTGAATAGCCTCCTTAAAAATCAACACCTTCAGTCTTTTCTTTTTGTTTGAATTTTTAATTTTAGATAAGCTTTTACTAAACTTCTGAAATATTTAGCAAAATATGAATGATATTGTATTTGAGGTACTTAAGATGCCGAGAACATATCCTGAATTTCCGATACCAAGTGTAAGTGCAATAATAATTAAGGGTAAGAAAATCCTATTAGTTAAAAGAAAAAATGAGCCAGGAAAGGGATTATGGAGCATTCCAGGAGGCGTAATAAAACCAGGAGAAGATATAATCTCAGCCTTAAAGAGGGAATGCTTAGAAGAAACTAATTTGATATGCGAGCCAATATGTCTTTTTGATGTCTTTCAGCTTATAATTAAAGATGAGCAAGGTATAAAATATCATTACATAATCTTTGATTTTCTCGTTGAAGCTGAGGGAGAAGCAAAGGCTGGCAGTGATGCAGAGGCTGTACAATGGTTTGATATAGGAGAGGTCCTCAATGCAAAATTAACAAGAACTACTAGAAAAATAATAGAAGAAGTCCTAAAAATCTGGAAAGAGGAGGAAAAAATTATATGTAAACAACGTCCCCCCTTAATACTCTTCGAGATCGAACTTTCTTCTTAGGCTTCCTTTTTATAATTATGAGAACTACTGCAAGAATGATTATAGGGCCTATAAAGACCGCTAAATTAAGTTCAAGAGGAATACTATACAATTTATTTACTGTTAATGAAGAAGTTTCTGTATCATTAGGTCTATCAGAATCAGCGTCTATGGCATAAGCGGCAAAGTATATTGTTTCTCCAATCCATAACAGTTCAACTCTCACGTTAAATGTTGCTATAGCAGTTTCTTCTCCAGTGAAGTTAGCAATTAAGATTTTGTCGTATGAATTAAGACTTACAGGTCTCCCAACAGCATAAAGAAGGACTATACTTTTTATTCCACTTGGATCGGTTGCTTTAACTTTAATTTGGATATTAGTGAAAGCTATTCCAGATCCAGAGATGCTTTCAATTGTCACAGTGGGCGGTGAATCATCATCATCTAAAATATTAACAGTGTATTGTGATGAATTTATTAGAACCTTGATTCCCTTAACCCTTGCATAGAGAAGAATCTTTATAATATCCTGCCCAAGATAATACGCTCTCAAATTCACTTCAACACTATATTCTTCATTGGGCTCAAGGTCGCCTACATTATACTCTGAAATATTCGCTACGTCAATCATCTTTGCACTTAAGACTCTTATACTAGCGTCTTGGATAGTTTCATTACCAACATTTTTGACATTTATTCTGATATTAACAATCTCGGAATCTTGTATAGTAGTGGCATTTATGTTGGTCTCTAAGGTAGTATTTACATTTAATGCACCTGAAATTAGAGGTATATTAGAATTAATTGCGACAAAGTCCCCGCCTTTATCAATCACTAGCTCGGGATCGATATCCACAACCTTAATAAGTATCATGTATACTCCAGGTTTAACCGCAGTATAATTAATCTTTAGAACATTATTTGAATCACTTTTCTCAGCTACAAGATTTCCGTCTGGATCGTAAACTTCAATTTTGAATTTTGTTAGATCATAGAACAATACATTTCCAAGTAAAGTTTCGCCCTTGTAAACGCGATCCCAGACAATTGTTACTTCTAACGAATCTCCTCCTGTTAGGTACGTAGAATATGTTGCAATTTCATCAGTTGATAATTTAATGATGTAGGTATTATTATGATACTCCCAGGCTTTCTGAAGATTAACTTCTCCCCATCCAGTTCTATTATCTGGTCCAAGTTCATCTATATCATCAGCAGAGTTTATTAGTAAAGCTTTTACGCCTAAATACCATTGCTCCCCAAACTTTTCTATCATATATGGTGCTATTAAAGCTGCTGCTCCAGCAACAAGTGGTGTAGCGAAGCTAGTTCCAGGAAGAGTATAAAAACCACCATTTATATATGTAGATGTAATAGATGCTCCAGGTGCTACTAAATCGGGCTTAATTCTACCATCTTCAGTTGGTCCAATACAACTAAAGCTTGCGTATGTATCATCACTCCTATCAGTTGTGCCCTGATCATCTACCGCTCCCACAGTAATTCCATTATAGTTGTCACCAGGAATGTTTACTTTGTTATATCCGGTCTTTGTATTAACATTTCCAGCTGCGGTAACCCAAACTACATGGTAAAGATTAACAATTTTGTCGAGATACTTTGTTAATTCGTTTTCCCCATCAGGAGTGTATTCATCACTACCCAAACTAGTATTAATTATCTCCGCAGTATCAGTAGCTGAGCCTACAGCCCAATCAACAGCATCCATTAACCAGGAGAAATCTCCTTCTCCATCCTTATTCATGCACTTCGCGTTTATTAGATTCACTCCATAGGCTATCCCTTTATATGTAGAATCTGAGCTTGCAACTATTCCAGCAACCATTGTACCATGACCATTAAGATCATCTGGTGTTCCATCATCAGAGAAATCCCTCTCATCGATAACCTTACCGGTTAATGCTGGATGATTCTTATAAATTCCAGTATCACATATTGCAACCTCGATACCTTTAATATTATCTCCAATATCATTAGAACCGTCGTATCCATGAGCGTACCATTCATCTGGCAAAAGGGTTGGAACAGCTACGTCCAAATTAATTTTTATCTTGAAGTCCTTTATTATTCGATCAACAATAGGTAGTTCTTTAATCATTTCAACCATTTCTTCATTAAGATAAGCTACAACAGCCGGCCCAGAAACGATATATTTAATTGGCTTTCCACCCAAATCTCTTATATATTTCATTAAATACTCAAATTTCGGCTTAAAATGGCGCTCTAAGAAATTATGTATTTCTTTTCTCATTGCATCTAAGCGGATTTCCTTCTGAGAAAATGTTTTCGCCTTCATTATGTACAGCTGATAATTCCTCTTTATTTCATCAATTTTTTCATTTGGAACATCCCACTTGAGGAAAATAATATATCTTTCAAGCTTGTTTGTACCACTTCCTGAGAACTTTTCAATATTGCTTAGGCTTGCAATGATAATCAAAAGAAAGACAAAAACAATGGCTTTTTTCACTTATAGAACACCTACATTTAGCAGATGTTATAACTTTAAAAGTCATAATAGCTTTTAACTCAATAATTAATCTTTCCTTTTAAGAAAAAGAGCTTTGCAATCCTTTAAGAACGGTTTATTCCCACGTTAATAGTCCTTAAAAATTGATAATAAACAAAGCTTGAGATTTCCAATCCTCCTGGAGTAATAAAAAAGTGCTATACCACTAAGTAAGAGGAGAAAATCCATCATGACGAGGAGAAATATATTAATTACAAGCCCTAATTTCTCAGAAATGCTTGGAGCGAATAAAAGATAGAGGAGTAGTAAATAGGTTATTACATTAGTTCCAATTGAGATTTTCTGTCTTCTAAGCCTATTAAATACGTATGAAAAGTTCTCGATTAATGAAGGGATTGAATAAATAACTGAAAGAATTGAGAAGATTATAATGAAGGCTAGAAAGTTGTTTGGTATATCATTACTTTCCAAAGTTAGTATTCTGAAAAGAGACATTTTTGTGAACAGGTAAAAAACGGGAATTAGCATAAAAAGAATTCCCAGGAGTATAAGACTAAGCACTGAAAAGAATACGAATCCAAGCCTACCAACTCTAAAACTTACAGAAAAGAGAAGCAATCCTGCGAGAACTAACAAGGCCCCAAAGGTAAGATTTGTTACCGCATCTACGATGAAAAAATCATTTACATTCAATTTCAAGTATAGGTATAATTTAAGATTTAAAAGCACAGAAGACATAATCAAGAGAACTCCTGGTAATATGAAATGCTTTTTCTCAAGTTTTTCTATGAGATTTCTCATCACTATATATGATACAACATCATGCAATTCCAAACCCAAAATAATTCCTCTTAAACTTCTTCTATTGAAGATATTCTCCTAATAAATGTAAGCTTTTTGCTGGATGTGTACCTGTTAGATTAAATCTGCAAATATCCTTCTCCCATAAGCATCAATTGCCACGATTATAGGCCCAAACATTTTGACATTAAGAACCCAAATTGCTTCTGGAATTCCTAAATCTAACCAATATACATCCTCTATGCTAACTATAGATTTTGCAGCTAAAGCACCAGCTCCTCCAGGGAAGAGACCGAAGAAAGCAGAGAATTTTTTAAGAGCTTCAGAAGCTATCTTTCCTAAAGATCCCTTACCAATTATCCCTTTTGCTCCTGTTATTTCTAGAATTTTTGGAATAGCGTGCTCCATTCTACTACTTGTTGTAGGACCAGCCGAAACTATCCTCCATTCATTGTCCCTTCTTATAGCTAGCGGTCCACAATTATAAATGATTAATCCGCTCATATCGAGTGGAGAGCCTTGAGAAAGTATTCTTTTATAAGCAAGATCCCTTGCAGTTATGATTTTTCCACTAAGATAAATTACATCTCCAGCCTTTAATTTCAATACATCTTTGGAGCTTAATGGAGTGTTTAAAACCTTAATTTTATCGTTTAATTCCATATCTTAACACCTTCCTCAGAATAAATTAAAAATGCTCTCCTTAGTGCCCAGCAGTTGAAAGAGATTCCAACGAGAAAAGTAGCTGGATGCCTATATTTCCCAACAACATTGATATCGAGAACGGTTATTCTCCCTCCAATTCCCATTGGACCAATGTTCACTTTGTTAAGCTCGTGGAGATAAGATGTAAGAGGGTTTCTTTCTGGAATTCTAAGCAATGCTAATTCGGCATTTAGCAAAGCTTTTGCCTCAGTTCCTCCTATACCAACACCTATAAATACAGGCGGACAAGGTTTCGAACCAGCTTCCATCAAAGCCTCTTTTATTTTATCCAAAAGAAGCTTCTTTCCAAGCATAGGAGGAAGAGAATATAGCTTAGATACATAACTCGTCCCTCCTCCTTTCAAAAGCAATGAAATTTTGATTCTTTTTTCCTTCGTAGGAAAGAAATATACCTCTGGGAAATTTCCAACTACTCTTTCCTCTTCTATGCTGACCGAGTTTGGTCTAAGATAACCTTCTTCGGTTGCAATATCAACGGCTTCAAGTATATCATAGTAGATATCCGTAGTTTTTGATTCAACAAAGAAAACAGGAATTCCCGTATCTTGGCAGATTGGCAAACCTTCTTTCTCCGCTATTTTAGTATTTTCGATGAGCGCTTTTAGAATAATCTTAGATAATTTGTTATCCTCAATTTCAAGTGCATTCTCAAGTTTTTTAAGCACAAAGTTCGGTATTTTTGTTGACGCTATTTTTAGCATTTCTACAAGATGTTTTGTTAGCATAACAATCAAGCTCTAGAAGTTTGGTGATATCTTAAAATCAAATTTTGCTTTTTGTCAGGTTAATATTAAGAAAGTTATTCTAGTAATTACTTTTAATAATGATACTAGGTGTTGTAATTGATTAGAAAAATCTATGAAAAAGTTCTTGAAAATTTGATTAAATTTAAAGGGGACCATAGAAAGGAGTTTTTAGCTTCATTTTTAGCAGGAGTATTAATCGATGGAATGAAGAGCTTCGCCGCTCTAGTGCGGAAAAAATTAGGAATCCCTCTTCTTTTTGATTACTATGAAGCTTATGGAAAAATGAGTTGGTGGTTCTTTAATGACGAATTAAGGAAGAAAATGCTAGAGGCTTTCAAATATGCTCTTTCTAATTCAGATTATAGATGGTCAATTATAGAATTGGCTAAAGACGGTGCTAGGACGAGGATATTGGAAGCGATGAAGTATGTTAAGGAAATTTATCCGGATGATCCAAATGTAAGATTTGTTCTTGAAGAAGTTAAGAACCTTCGAGTTGAAGATAAAGAATTTAAGCCGAAATTTAAGGGAACACTTAGAGCGACCTTTATTGCTCTTGCATGGAGCATAGATGACCTAGCCATAGCTTTTCAGAAGAAATATATTAAATTTATCCCGAGAAAAGATCAGATTGAACTTCCTGACGAGGTTGTTAATATTTCAGAGGATTGTGTTGTAAGAGCGAAGATTTTATGCTTAAATTTAGGCTTCATTGAGGAAGAAAAGGGAGCATCTTTTTATGAAGCTGCAAAGTATTTGCTTATCATTGTGCCCAGAGATGGCAGGGAGAGAGTTATAGAATTCATTAAGAGATGGCACAATTCATTTAAGAAGGTTGAAGTTTTTGGTTTTGTTTTATTATCTAATGATCCTCTAAGCTTTGATAGAGACTTAATTGAGAAGTTTGAGAAAGTTCCAATATTCATAAGCAATGAAGCGCAAAGTATATTGTATAATGTTGCATTAATAGCTCTAGAGAAAGAGGAGGTTAAAGAAGAATGAACAAATTTAATGTTCAGCAAATAGCCTTATTCATCGCATTTGGTATAACAACAGTATTTTTTGCTGCTTATATTGAACAAGTAACACTTATCATAATCCAGCTAAGTCTTGACCCTATTGTAAATAATTTTGATCTCGAGGTTTATCAGCTTCTCTTAAAGTTAATTCTTTCGGCAGTAATAGCTCCATCAGTAGAAGAGGTGAGTAAAATATTCCCAGTAATCGTTTACTTCAGAGATGAGGACATTGGAGAAAATGAATTTTTAGGATACTCATTAATTTCAGCTCTAGGCTTTTCATTGGTTGAAAATGTAATGTATGCGCTTAGAGGAGATGCTGGATTTTCATTAGTCATGCTAATTAGGTTTTCCATAAGCACACCTATGCATCTAATAGCAACATTTCTAACAGCATACTTTTACTATAGAGTTACGTTCTTAAAGAAGGGAAATGGACTTTTAATTGGTCTTGGAATGTTAGTTCACGGAATCTTTAATGGAGTAATTGTCTTATTATCGGTGTAAAATATGAGGAGGAACATTATTATACTTTCAGCATTAGGCTACTGGTTTGCATCTGGTGTTCTTATTTTAACGTTTGTTTATCTAGGGATTGGATTGTTCCTCTCTCTGATGATTTCAAGCGTTTTCTATGCCATTTCAACAATAATTCTCATTTTAGGAATTAAAATGAGAGAGATCATTAAAGTTGAAAAAAGAATCTGCTCAGTCTGTGGTAATGAGGTCTCCAGAGACGCTCTCTTCTGCGATGTGTGTCTCAGCCCTTTGGATTGATGAGAGAAACTCCTTCTCAAATTTTTCATGGAATTCTAAATGATTTCTGAAGTCTCTAATTATTATAAATACCCAAAATACAAGGAAAACCTCTGCTGTGATTAATGATAATAGTACATAGAGAGCTAAATTTTCTCTTCTCAACTTAAACGCTTCTTTTATGAAATCTGTGCCCATATCAATAGATGCTCTAATACCCATTGCAAGGCTTGTTTCCTTTATGTGATGAATATAGAAGCTTTTGGATAGTGAATAAATGATTAGAGTAGATGCGAATGGAATTATGCTAAGCAATGCGTAAGCTGTTGGGCTCATCTTCTTCTCGTAAAAATAAACCTCGTAGTGGGATTTTAAAGCGATACAATTTGTTAAATCAGAGAATTTCTCTCTACCATAGAGTATTAAGCTAGCTCTTACTCTCCTACTTGCATTGAAGTGTGTTATGAGACGCTTTGATATATTGTAAATAGAAAGCGGTATAAGGATGAGTCTCAATATAAGAGCTAAAATAACGACAATAAGCAAAAGTTCTGTCACTCCTGTTTTCATTATTGCAAAACCAATTAGAGATAATAGAAAATAAATGAAGAAGAAGTTGAAGAAGAAGGCTACGCCCCATATGCTAGAAATAGGAGCGTCAGAATTTACTCTTTCAAGAATCGTCCTTTCAACATCTTTTAGGGAGTAGGTCATTTTACCTCTCCTGTTTTTTAGATTGATGAATAGTGGATAAATATATTGGTATGTTTCTTACGATTTAAGGTTCAGTAATTCTTATGTTTTAGAATAATCCTCTTGTAGGCGACAGGATAATTAATTCTCCAATTTTTTCTTTCCTCCGCTTTATTAATTCCTTCCAAGCTTTTTTAATCTTAGTCCAATCGTCTAGATCCTCTGTAATGATTATGTTAATATTGTTGTAAAACATGAGAGCAGCATGAAGAGAATCGTAAGTGGCACCAGATATTCTAGAGATTTCATAAGAAAGCTCAAGAACATCTCTATTAAACTCTAAGAGCTTTATAGGTAAATTGAGATAATAGGTAGAAGCTTCGTACGCAGCTTTAGAATTTATTTTTGAAAGAGCACCAAATAGCTCAAAAAGGACAAATAAGGAGCCGTATCCTATATACTCCCCATTAACGAGCATCTTAAGTACATCAAGACAGTCACCGTAAAATTCTGGATGTTTTAAAGCCACATAAATTAAAAGTTTACTTTTTGATTAATTTTTACAATTAGCTTTATAGATAAATGTTCAAAAGATTACTAGAAAATTTTTATTGATTTTTTTCTTCTATGAAATGTAGGCTGTAGTACGG
>CBDULE010000013.1:0-17944 GCA_965367995.1 uncultured archaeon
AATGATACGGCGACCACCGAGATCTACACCGTCTAATTCGTCGGCAGCGTCAGATGTGTATAAGAGACAGTCTAAATACTTCCTCCATCTTGGATTATAAAGAGCTGCAGCTGGATGCAAGGTAAGAAATACTGTTATTTTTTCTCCAAAAAGCTCGATTTCAAAAAATTTGCCTCTCATCTGCATTATTGATTTCATCTTAATGTTAGCTTTTGATAAAATATACTTAGCACTGTGCCTCCCCAAAGCTACGATTATTTTGGGTTTAATAATCTTTATCTGCTCATCTAAATAAGGAGTACAAGCTTCAATCTCCTCCTTCTTTGGATCCCTATTGTTAGGAGGTCTGCATTTAACAATATTAGTGATAAAGACATCCTCTCTTCTCATTCCAATGGATTCAATAAGCTTATTAAGGAGCTTTCCAGCAGCGCCTACGAATGGTCTTCCCTGCAAATCCTCTTTTTCCCCTGGAGCTTCTCCAATAAAGAGAATCTCAGCGTCAGGGTTTCCCTCCCCTGGAACAGGATTTCTCCTATACTTATAAAGCTCACATTTTCTGCAATTTCTAATCCTATTAGCAATTTCTTCGAGGAGGGCTCTTTTATCCATGTCCAATCACTATAAAAAATAGAAAAAAAGTTTATGCAGCTCTTACTTTCATAAGTTCATCAATCCTATATTCTCCAATCCCTTTAACTACATAAACTATATTAAAGCTATGTTGAGGGGGAATCTTATCAATCTTCCACTCTAACATGACGCCACCTGACTTCTGTGTTGATTTTGCTGATGGATTAGTTGCAAGAACCTCAAATGTGGCAGGAACAAATTCCCTGTACTTATAATTTACCACCGGCACATTACTACCATTGAATATCTTAACAGTAACCTCATAAACATCAGCATCTTTGATGGAAATGCTCTTAGATATCTCTATCTGCTTAATTATCTCCTTAATTCTTAGCACTGGTGTTTTTTCTTCTGATAATATCATCTCAAGAATTCTATTATTTGGGCTTGTACTTACCCTTGTAATGTTTGATAAGGGAACGTAATCTCTGGGTGTTGGATTGTTAGCCTTCATCTCATATGTAATTTTAATTGATTCTCCTGGTCTTAGAGGGCCCTCCATATTTGCAGATTGTATTTCAATTAGAAGCTTTCTCTCAGAGTCTATTCCCACGGTTTCTGGTGAGATTGAGATGCTTGCATTTACGGTTTTTGTCCCTCTCTTAACATCAACCACTGATGGATTTTCAAATCCAGCGGGAATCGTTTCTTCTATGCTAATGTAGCCTATATCAGCACTTCCCTTGTTTGTAATTGTTAATGATACAGTAACAGGAGTAACTCCGCTTGAAGGAACTTCGTTAGGCTCAAGCAGTTCCTGTAATGCTTTCTCATGTTTGACCTTAACACTTTTTGAAACATCAGCCCATAATACTGGAAGGGATCCTCTCTTAAGTGATGATTTCATCTCGCCATGGTAATCTACAACTCCTCTAACTATTGCTGTAAGATCAACATTAAACTCTGGAAATTCTGCCGATCTAACTGGAAATGGACCAAAGGATCTTCTTCCTCTCTCTCCAATCACAAGGGACTCTATTTTTATAGCTCCTTCAGATAGAGTAACCCCAGTAGGCGTTTCTTCTGCGATGAATCTTACTCCTGGAGCTGGTGATATGCTACCAGAAACAATCACACTAAAATCATTAGGATTTTCGATTTCTAAAGTGACATCCCATACATCCGGAGAATCAGCCCTTTTAACCGCTTTAACGGAAGTATTTACAATAGCTCTTCCTTCAAATTTTTTAACAGTAATTCCGCTTATTGTCTTACTAATCACTGTAGAATATTCTAGAATTCCAAGATCTATAGGGCCCTTTTCCTTTGTGAAGACTTTCACTCCAAAACTAACTTCGGCTATACCTTTTGGTGGTATCGGTCCAGTATTTCCCTCGATAATACTATTTTCAAGCAATTTAACATTAAGTCCTTGAGGACCGAAAATTGAGAAATGCCTAGGTAAAGTTCTTCTTATTATTACATCAGATATTTCCTCATCAGTTAAGTTCTCAATCTTGATAACAAATGTGCCGGTTGTTTCCTCTCCTCTAATTATAATTGGCTCTTCCTCAAGAGTATCTTCCAGTCTTATAATTTCCTCTATTTTTATCGGATTTCCGCCCATTTTTACAATATTATATTCATAACTAATCTCAGAATTTATTTCTCCCGCTCTTGGTAAGAAGGGTATGAAAATTCTATTCTTTCCCAAATTTGTATTTTCAACATTTTCAAGCTCAACTTCAACAGAACTTATGGGTGAATAAGATTCGTTCCTTATCTTTAATAAACCTTTAGCTGTTGTTTTTTTAGCTTCAATTTTTGCATTTTCAGTTATCTCTAAAACTAAAACTTTTTCTTCCATATAAATTGGTTTTGGAGCTTCTTCCTCCTTTTTTACTTCTTCAACTTTCATCTCTTCTACAAGTTCTTTTAGAAACCTCTCTTCCTCTTTTTTCTCTTCTTTTTTCTTTTTTCTCCTAAATGGCATTCTTTACACCTATTGTTTAAAGAGCATAGATTAATTATTGATTTTTATACACAAGATAAAAATTATTAATAATTTTTTGAGATTAAAAAGCAATTTTTCATTTAATAATGGTCTTAAAGTAGATGTAGAACGAAATAAGCGTGCCGATAAGATAAGGTATATTCCACAAAATTGCCGGAATAGCTATTTCTTGAAGTATTATAAGCTGAAAAGCGATTATGATTACAAGGCCAATTATAAACAAGTACCGATCAAAAGCAGAAATTTCATCTTTATACAGTTTGTAGGAGAAATATAAGATGATAATCATCAAAGGAGCGAGAGGTATCGCTAGTAGAACAAGAAGAGGCGTTATAAGCAAAGCTAATTTCTTTCTTTTAGCATCCAACTTAGCCCTAAATGTTAAATATTCGATACTGTAGGCCTTCAAATACTCCCTTGTAAAATACTTATAGTATCCCTTCTTTATTCCTTTTACAACGAAGTCTTTAACTTTGTCAAGGAGGCTTTCATCTATTTTTTCTTCCTTCCAAATTGGAGCAATATACATGCTTACAATGAATAAGGAAATTCCGATAAATAATGATAAGAAACCAATCTCGGAACTCCATGTTACTATACCTTGAACGATTAGTGCAATAAGAATAACTATGGCTAAAATATTTATTATCCTCATCAGAAGCTCTGACTCCCTCTTCTTTTTCTTAAAGAAATCACTGAGATACTTAAGAAGATAAACAACGAAGATAGCGTACGATGAGAAGATTCCAAAACCCGAGAGAAAACGGATTATAAGAATTGCTGGATAGACTACAGCTGGTAAGATTAAACTTTTAACGTCGATAAAGAGATACGGTATTGATGACACTATAATAGTTGATAAAATTATGGTTTTTTCTTTCTCCATAATCATCCCCTCGGTGGTCAAATTGAGGTTTTACATATCGGTTGATATGGAAGGAATAACTGGAGTTGTTAATCTCTCACAAGTTAAAACTAGAGGTTTTGATTATAATAGGTTTAGGAAAATAATGACTAAGGAAGTTTTAATAGTAATTGAAAAACTGACGGATCTAGGAGCCAGAAAAATTGTGGTTGCGGATGCTCATGGACTCATGACAAACATATTGATAGAGGAATTTCCGGAGCATGTGGAATTAATTTCCGGCTTTCCTAGACCAATCTCAATGGTTCATGGAATATGGGAAGGTTTCGATGCAGCAATATTTTTAGGTTACCATACTAGGCCATTAGTTAAGGAGGGAGTTCTGGGTCATGTCATGTATAGAGCGTTTAGAAGGATGATAATTAATGGAAAGGAAGCCTCAGAATTCTATCTTAACGCGATTGTATCAGGGTATTATAACGTCCCTGTAATCATGGTCTCAGGTGATGCTGAAACATGCAAAGATGCGAAAATGATTATAAGCGAAATCGAGACCGTTGTAACCAAGATTAGCATTAATAGGTGGTCAGCTAAGAGTTTTTCATTGAAGAAAGTTGAGAATGAACTGAAAAGAGCTGTAGAAAAAGCTGTTAAGAAGCTTAAAGATGGTAAAATAAAGCCATTAAAAACGGATAAGATTGATGTTATATTTGAATTTTACCGGCCAGATTATGCTGATATAGCTGAGCTAATTCCAGGAGCTGAGAGAATTTCGTCTGTAGAGGTGAAGTTTAATTTTAAGGATCCAAGGGAACTCTATAATGCAATAGAGCTCATTACATATGCGGGTCTTGGTCTCGATTATATAATAAAAGAAATGACTTAAACCTCAGTTGTTGAGAAAATTTCCATTAATGTTTTTCTCATATAAAACGCTACCTTTGCTCCTTCTTCGCCTAAAGTACATGCGCAAGCTCCACATTTAGGACAGATATACCAACCACATCTAGGACAAACTTTAGCTTCGTTAATCTTAAACTTTGTTCCACATTTAAAGCAATAAACTGTCGGCTCAACATAATACTGTAAGAAATTTTCAATGAGTCTAGAAAGCGGAATACCTAATTTTTTAGCTTTTTCTTTTGATTTTTCAAGCACATCGTTTCTTATTGTTATTGTTAATTTCCTTTTCAATATAATTCACCAAATTGAGTAGAAAATTCTAGAACTTTGAAATTTAATTTTAATAAATAAAAAGTTTCTAGCATGAAGGTAAACTAAAATCAAAAAGAAGGAATGTTTTATATTGGTATTTGGAGCTCAAGTATTCCGTTTTTGAAGGATTTCTTTAATTTACCTTTAGGTTCCTGCGGAAGATCAACTGTTCTATAGTAAATATATTCCTTCGTATTGACCTTAACTTTCAATCTCTTTCCACTAATCTTTATCCTAACGTCTTTTTCCCTTACTCCGGGAACATCGAAGTAATAAATTAACTTTCCTTTTTCCTTCCTATATGTATAATGAATTTTCTTTCTAACTTTCATGGATGGATCGAGTAAGAGGAGCTTTTTTCTACCCGTTGAATTGTAGATTATAATAGCAATCTTCTTATCTTTTCTATCTTTCCTCTTTTTCTTTTTCTTCTTTACCAATTTAGTCCCTCTTAAACCATATCCGAGTTCCTCTAACATATATTGAGAGGATTCCTTATAAATTTTAACTGATTAAATGAAATGCAATGTGAAGTTACTTTACTTCGGCAAACAAACTAGTAATGTTTTAAATACGGTGCAATTAAGAGAAGGATAATGTTTGAATGGGAGATGAATTTGATAAGTAATACTGCTTTAGCAGCTCTAATCGGTTTTTTGGCTGGAATTGTAGCGTCATTTTTTGGAATTGGTGGCGGCGTAATATTTGTTCCATCTCTAATCATAATCTTTGGTTTTGAACCAGCTTCTGCTGTAGCAACATCTTTATTAGCGATAATTTTCACATCCTCATCATCAGTTGTCGCTTATACAAGGAAAAAACTGGTTAAGCATAGGGATGGACTGCTCTTCGTCATAGCTTCAATTCCTGGAGCTCTTTTAGGTGCTTATTTGACTAGTATTCTTCCTGGAAAAATAATCAGGATAGTGTTTTCCTTCTTCCTTTTCTTCACAGCTTATAATATAGCTAAAGGCAAAAAGAAAGATTATTTGAAATCTTATGGGAGAAGAGAAGGAGCAAATAAGAAACTTGCTGTGATTGCTTTCTTCATAGCTGGTATGGCCTCGGGTCTGCTAGGAATAGGAGGAGGAATACTCTTTGTTCCAGTAATGGTAATTTTAATAGGTTTTGATATTCACGAAGCAATTGCTACATCAGCATTCATGATTTTAATAACCGCAACTTTTGGGGTTCTAGAGCATTTAATTTTAGGCCATGTTAATGTGCTTTTTGGAGTTTTATTTGGAGTTTTTGGAGTCATAGGCGCTCAAATTGGTGCTATTATGAGCGTTAGAACTCAAAGCAAAACCTTGAGAATTCTATTTGCGCTTCTCTTGGTAATATCCGGATTGAGGCTTATCATGATGTAGCTTTTTCCTCCTTAACAATTCCTAATCTTTTAAGATATTCATGGGCTTTTCTCAGCAATTCCTTTGAATTATCATATGTTATCCTCTTTAACGCGTCCTCATACTCTAACCAAGCGTAGTCCTTGTGCTCATAAGAGAGTCTTACTTCCTTCTGTTTAGTTTCAGCGAGGTAGAAAACTACTGTTTTATAAACTTTTTGTCTACCCTTCCAATAGGTATAGCGAATGACCTCTCTAAATCCAAAGACGAATTCTAGGTCGCTAATTCCTGTTTCTTCAAAAACTTCTCTCCTTACCGTATCAATTTCTTTTTCTCCCTTCTCTATGTTCCCTTTAGGAAAATCCCAATGTCCATAGCCGTATTTGAGAAGTAAATAATATATCTTTCCATTCTCTCTCCTAAAAATAATTGCTCCAGCAGATTTCTCAATCATTAAGGTCGCCTATTAAGTGCTTCAAATATCAATTGCCGAAATGTGGCAATTAGTATTAAATATATACCAATTTGGGAAATATAGCGGTTATACTTGTTGAAGGAGTTTTTAGGTGAGCATGCATGATTTATTGGTTGATTAATGGAAAACTTGGAGGCTCATCAATTCCAACTAGAGATGATTTAGAATATTGGAAAACTATTGGAATCTCAGCTATAGTCTCACTTGTAGAACCTCACGAATTTGCTTGGGGTGCGGATATCAAAGCTATGAAAGATATGGGTTTTGATGTACTTTGGATTCCCGTTAGGGATATGACAGCACCTACAATTGAGCAATTGGAGAAAATCGTTAAGTGGATTGATGAGAGAATAAAACAAGGAAAGAAAGTTGTTGTCCATTGTTATGGTGGCTATGGGAGATCGGGGACGGCTCTGGCAGCTTATCTAATCTACAGTAAAGGATTAAGTGCTGATGAAGCTATACGAGCGGTCAGAAGAGTTAGGAGGGGAGCGATAATGACGAGAGATCAAGAGTTAATACTATTCGTTTTTGAGAAAAAGGTAAAGGATAAGGGAAAGAATGAGTGATTTTTATACGCCATACTTTTTCGCAAGTTCTTCACTAAATGTTTCTAATATTTTCACTCCTGAGCTCGAACCTATTATGTGAGCACCAGCTTTTAGCATTCTAAGAGCTTTTTCAGCATCTCTAATTCCTCCCGCTGCCTTAATCAACGCTTTGTCTCCGATGGCCTCTTTAATAAGCTTAATGTCTTCCTCAGTAGCTCCTCTGGGACCAAAACCAGTTGAAGTTTTAACAACGCTAGCTCCAGCTTCAACTGCGATTACAGATGCTTCTTTGATTTCATCTTTTGTAAGATATCCAGTCTCAATAATCACTTTTACTGGTAATGGTTCTACAGCTCTTACAACAGCTCTAATATCCTCCTCAACAAAAGAGAAATCTCCAGATTTGAACTTAGAGATATTCATAACCATGTCAATCTCATCAGCACCATCGGCTTTAGCTTTTATTGCCTCGAAAACTTTCACCTCAGTGGGAACATAACCTAGAGGAAATCCAACAATCGTGACCAAAAGTATATCTGTTCCTCTTAATAGTTCTTTTGCAAGCCTAACATATATTGGTGGCACACAAACCCCCCTAAAGTTATACTCTTTAGCCTCTAGAACGAATTTTTTCACATCTTCTTCGGTTGCGAATGGCTTCAGTAATGTCTGATCGATTTTCTTAGCTAATTCTTCTTTCGTAATCATTAAGCTCACCTTTTTCATTTATACAATATAATACCAGCAAATGAAACATAATAATGTAGTATAACTAAGCTTGGACTTAGAGCGAATGTTAATGCTAACCAGAATATAGAATTACTTACTGCTTCTGGAATTATCTCTCTTGTAGCTAGATATAATGTTGCAGCCAAAGTTTCAGCGACTATCTGCACTAGGAATAGTAGGAATATAATCAACAAGCCGAAGCCTAATAAGCCCGTAATTAGCATTATAATTCCTGCAATCATTAGAATGTAGATCAACCTAGCAAGTGTTGAAAGCCCAGCAGCTATTGCCGCGGCAGATATAGTACCTCCCCCAAACGCTTCCTGGATTTCCCTTCTAAATAGAAAATCATAGGGGATTGAGAATAATAGTGCAAGTGGGTAAAATATTAAGAGACCAACTAATTTTTTCAAATCGATAATTATTACGGGAACGCTTATTTGCGATATCGTTGATTGGAAGATGATGAAGAGCAATGCTGCTATTAGAAGGCCAAAGAGAACATTTCGAGCATCCTTGTATAATTCAATAATAAATAATCTTATTGTTTCCTTAGCTGGGATTTTCCTCCACTTAGAGATAATAAGAACTAATGAAAGTACGGATCCTATATAGTATCCGAACACAGATGCAGGACCAACTAAAGCTGGAACTTCAAAATACGCTACTATAAGGAATATTGGAAGAGCAAGCATAATTGTGAATAGTATCGTAATAAAGGACCATAGCAAACCAGCCTTTACTGCCTTAATCTTTAATTCAAACCTCGGCCATCTCCTTCCTCCCGATATTAAGCCAAAGCGCTCAGAAATTGCTGGTCCTATAAGGAATAAGCTAAAAATACCAGATGTAAGGCTTAAATACGTGAGAAAAACTCTAATAGGTTCCATCATAATTGAGGTGTCTAAATTTAATTTTGTAACCTTTGAGATCCATTTAATAATCTCTACCATCGTCTTCCTTGTGAATTGAACTGTAAAATGTTCACTTAGAGATGATTTAATCAGCATTCTTGCTGTTCCATCTTCGAAATCTCCATAAATCTTTCCTATCTCTGGTCTCTCAATGCCAAGAATCTCTAAAACTTTCTTAATTTCATTCTCGGAGTTCACTTCATCAATTGGAGGGACTATTAAAAGTACATTTTTAGGATTACTTCTGTTTAAATAATCAGAGAAAAACGAGAACTCGGGATTTCGGAACACAGAAGAAATTCCAACTGGACTTATCGTAATAGTAGCGCAAACATCTTTCCTTAAGGCAGCATATAATAATGCGATTCCTCCACCGAAACTATGACCTATAAAAATTAGTTTTACATTTGAAGGGCCTGATGGATTTACTTCTTTCTTGGCGTATCCTACTATAAAATCGAAGAAATCCTTAATGTAAGTTACTGCAGAAGCGACTAAAATCCCTAAATCACTTGCGTTGAAGAATATTGGTAATTCTCCTTCAGAATATCCGTGTCCAGGAAGATCAGGAATTATGACGACAAAACCTCTCCTAGCGAGTTCGATACCTAATGGTTTTAATGAATAAGCACTAAGCAGTAAAGTATGAAAAAGCACTATTGCATAGTTTTTATTCCATTCAATACCCTGTGGTTTTATCACTAAAAGGTTAATATCAAAGGTAGTTCCATTGACGGTTACAGGTACAAACCTGTCTTCAATCTTTACGTTTATCCTCTCTAAGAATAAGGATATTCCAGCAAGAGAAGCCCATAAAATGAGAAAAATTACAAAAAAAGTTTTCACTTTATCTCTCACTTTATTATCACCTCTCTCTCCACGGGCGCTTCTGCTTTAATGACTTGAGAATTTCTCTTCTCTTTAATCCTCTCAAAATAAATCATGAATAGTTTTCTTCTAGTTTCGTAATATGGTATTCCAACCCATCTGTTTACGACATAAAAAGCAGGTTCCCAACCGTACGGTTGATCTTCAGCTTTTCTTACAAAGCTTAGATCTATTGCAATACCCTCTGGTTTAAGAACTGATGAAATATTTGCTAGAACTTTCTCGCGATTGTTTGGCTCAATCCAATACCATAAGTTGAAGATGAAAGCAGCATCAAATCCTCCTGTTTCTACTGCATCAGCTATTTCGCTTATCTTCCTTATGTCCTTTGTATACTCATAAACTAAAACATGAGCATTATATCCTCTCTCATTAATCAAGGTTTCAGCTAATTTTGCCTGTCTGGATGAGGAATCTATTACATAAGCTTCTAAATCCCAATCCTTAAAGAAGTCGAAAATATTTTGAATTGCGTATCCAGCCTCTGAGTTGAAAACAAGTATTTTTGCACTTTTCTTCTTTCTAAGCTTCCTTATATAGAGGGCGTAAAAACCCTCTTGGATTGCCCATAGTCTAAATATTGTGAATGGAAGCGAGAGATTTATAGGCTCAATTGCAGTAATAGCGTCCTTATCATAATCGAGTATGGGTTCACCCGATAATAGAACATCCACTAGCTGTTCTCCAAAGAAGTTTAAGGTGTCAAAAATCTCCTTATAAAGGGGTTTTTCAACAATCTCTAATATTTTCTGAGGATATCTTACCTTCCACTCTCTTCTAAGAGGATTAAGCAAATATCTTCCACCAGATCTCATCAATATACCATAAACTGAGAGCAAGTCTAGTATTGTTTTCAAGAGCTCAGTATGTTCAATATCATGATAATAAGCTATTTCTGCTACGGAAGAAGGTCTTTTTAGTGTTTTATCCACTTCCAATTCTTTCAAAGCTCTCAAGCTGAGATCGATTCCATATAGGTGCATCGCTTTGACAATTAAGCTATATTTTACACCAGCTTCTAGGTATTTTCTCAATTTAGGAGATATATAAAACTCCCTCAAGGCCCTTTCAAATCTTTTTTTAGATTCGTATGGGGGATAGATCACGCGTATAATTTTAGTAAGAGATCCTTCTTCAGCGGTGCTCATCATATTTACCCTATGTACTTGTGGATTTTTGTATTAAATAAGACCAAATTAAGTTTTTAAGTTAACTTTAATTGGTAGAAAAGAAGGGAATTATAGCGAAACAATACCTCTTGCTTCAAATTCGATTAATACTTTAAGAACGTTTATCAAATTAGAATTAGTTTCTCTAGCAATATCAAAAATAGTCTTATCTCCGGTTAAATAACCTTCTTCTATAAGCTTCTCTCCAAGTTCAGCTAAGGACTCACCTAATTTAATGCTTATTGCTCTTAAAGAGGACCTGATCATCATATAGCTACCCTGTAAGATTGGGTAAATTTTATTAGCCTTGACTGTAAGCTTAAGTATCAACTGACTATAATTATCTGGAGTCATTCTATTTTGATTTCTTATAATGTATCTAATAGCATTTGCGAGAAGAATAGGATGAACAATTATCTTCTCATCTGCCAATATGTTCGCTAATGAGATTAACCAATTTCCTATAATTGGTGCTTTCCACGCTGATATGCTCTTAAAAAGCATCAAGGTATTGCATTTTTTAGATGCTGCCAGAATATATGTTTTACCATGCCATTCCAATATTTGCTTAGTATTGCATATTTCTTCGGATTTCTCTCTGAATTCTTTGATGATATCTTTAATGTTCATCCTCGCAGTTTCAGAATCAGGATACTTTGTGAAAGTTATATCAATAAGCCTTGAATCTCTGTAAATTATTACAAGCTCCGCAGGATATGTACCCTCAAATTTTTCCCTCTTTATCAGGTACGAGTCAAGTTCATCTAATATATTTGAAAGGGTTATAGCACCCTCATCACTACCTCTTTTTTTAATCCCTAAAGAATACTCAGCATCAACCATTATAAATCATCTCAAAGAAATCTAAAAAATACAATATTAAATTTGAAACAGATAGTTAAATGTTTTTATTTCATTATGAAAGTTGGGATAATCATTAAGTTCAATCATGTAATTAAAACTCAATTCTCTTTTTCTTTAAACTTTTCTTGAACAAATTTTATTGCAAAATCTAGCAAATCTTTTTCGCTTGGATTTAGATCCTCATTATCATGTAAATCTTTCGCTACATCAATTCCAACCGCTTCAACTACATCTGCAGGAGATATCCTAATTTTCCTTTTATCTATTGCTTTGATAACCGCTCTTAATGCTGATTTCCTATCCTCTACATTGCTTAATAACTCTAAAAGCGCTTTTTCTGCAGCTTCTCTTACATCAATTCTACTGTCATTTTTCGCGAGTTCATAAACTGTTTCAAGAATTTCATTATCCCATAGACCAACTTTTGCTAAAGCTCTTAATGCTAAAATTTTAATCCTAGCCTTTGGTTCTGTAAGAAGTCCTAAGAAGAATCTTCTGAGAATTCTTAGGCGTTCTTCATTCCTATTTTCTTTAACCTCTTTAATAAATTCAATCAAAGCTTGTTCTATTTCATTATCAGAGCCGTACTGTAATAAGTACATAAGTCTATTTATATCTACCATCCAATTCACCAATAGTGTCTTTAAGTCTAATTGTTCAATTAACGTATAAAAAAGTTAGAAAAGCTTGAAGTATACTTATGGTAATTCCATTAAAAACTTTCTCACAGAAAATATAAATTTACCTATACAATCGTATAAAAAATATTAACTTTTAAATTTCAAAACGAGAAGTTAGAAAGTTGATACTTTTAACTTTAGGTGCTAATTTTGAGCGCAAGTCAAAGAAGGATTACATACGGAGAATTTAGGGACAGAATCCCGAGACATGCTAGACTGCTATTGGACGTTCTTTTAGCTGCCAAACGCGAGATACATCGAGCGTTAATTCATGTATATTCAACTGGCAAGAACATCTACGGAAAAACTGCAAGAGGTTTTGATACCCTTATAAATAGGATCCTAATAGACACTCTAAGAAGCTTTGGCTTTGAGGGGACGATAATATCCGAAGAAAGCATAGATTATGGAAATGATAGGGAATTCATAATTATAGATCCAATTGACGGTTCGTTGAACGTTGTTAAAAGAATACCAGCTTTCGCAGTATCTCTAGCATACTCTCAAGGAGATAGTTTAGATGATATTTTATCAGGATTAATCTGGACAATTGTTCCTAATGAATTTTTCCTAGGGATAAAAGGGTTTGGAGCGTTTAAGCTCTCTGGCTCAGATTATGTTAATATTGAAAGGATAAAGGCCGAGAGAAGAGACTTTGCTGCAACGCTTATAGATGTTGGATTTACTACGTCAGCTATACTAGAAAGGCTGAGAGATCTAGGTGAGATAAGAATAACTGGTTCAATTACCTTTTCGATTACAAGAGTGGCTGAAGGATATTTAGATGCTATTTTTGATGTGAGTGGTTCCTTGAGATTTAATGATATTGCAGCTGGTATTCCCTTACTAAGTGAAGCTGGAGCAAGAATGGAAGCGATTCCGTTAGGCCCATTATTAGAAAATCCGAGAGTTTTATTTTTAGCATCATGCGATAGCGACGTCTTTGACACTTTAAAGGAAGTTTTTGAAGGAGAAGTGCAGGAATTTGCTCCATTATAACCAATTATTTAACTAAGCTCCCCAAAACGCTAAAGAAGGTTATTAATCCAACTATATATATGAAATTCAGAACGAACGATTTTGTAAACTCCTCAAGTATAAAATTTATCTCTCCTAAGTATATTATTCCTATAACTATACGCGTCATCAGCATTAGTGATATTAGAAAAGCTGTTGATGATAACGCTAATACCCAATTCCTAGACATAGCTCCAATCATGATACCTACAGTAATCAATGGAACTATTATGAAAAAGATCTTGTATGGGTCATTAGAATAAAGATATGATAGAAGACTTTCTGCTGGAATTATATAATAAACCGCTTTTAATAGGATATCTGATGAAATAGGGCTCTCAAATAAAAATGCTATAATTCTAGTAATGAGCAAGAATAAGTATCCTATAAGACTGATCTTTAACATGCTAGACAGTTTAAATTCGGCTCTATTATTTATATTAAATTTGACATCGCTGATTTCAATTTCAATTGTCACCACGCTCATTTTTTACTCCCTTGGGAGCAGGTATAAAATCAATCAATTCCAGTTCTATCGCTATCATTTTCTTCCTCAGCAAAGCATTTTCACTTAATTTGTAAATTTTACTAAATTCTTTAAGTATTTCTTCCTTGCTCATGCCATGAATTATTTTATCAGGGTCTTCTTTTTCTAAGAGTTCTTTTAGAGAATCATATATCCTAATATCCTTTACTCTTGCCCTAACAATATTTGCTTTACCATCAAACATCAATAAAATGTCCCCGACTCTGAAAGTTTTAAAGTAACCCTTATAAATATGAACTTCTATTGTCTTTTTTCCCTCTGCAATCATTCTCAAATATTTGCCCTTAACTGGAAAACAGTGGATCATTTCAAGAACCCATAAGCATAATAACGCAGTTTTTTTATGCTTTTCAACAGGAATACTAGTTAAAAATTTATCAGAGTTGAAAATAATGGCTGTCTTATGGGATAAGGAATTAGAAGATCTCTTATACCAGAAAGTAAGCGATGCTCTCAAGAAGAAAAGAGGGTTAAGAGAACCAAAAATTGAGGACGTGTTTAAAGTTAAGCGATATTATTTGGGACCAGATGACTTTTTAATAGTTAATTACTACAAGAAGAAGCCAATCTCAGCGTTTAATCCAGGAGCTCTTCTCAAAGGAGATGAGGTCCTTATATTTCCACGTTTAATCTTCGATTTCTATGTTTATGCCTCAAGCGTGGGTGTTACTAAAGTTAAGGTTAATGAACTTATTCAAGGGGATTTCGAGAGGCCTTTGAGGACGAAATTGATTCTATGGCCTACTTTTGTTTGGGAACAACGTGGAACCGAAGATCCTAGAGCATTCGACTATAATGGTAAAGTAGCTCTACTTTATACTCCCAAAGGGGTATATATGGATAAGGATGGTAGCAAGATAGTAACTGATACGTTAGCTCTTGCTATATATAATGATGAATTCAAGCTGATAAGAAAAGGATTCTTTTTCGTTGTGAAAGATGATAAGAGAGCAATTTTTTCCAACAGGGATAGTGCTGTCCTGAAACTGAAAAACGACAAGGCAAGTATCTTAACAAGACCTGTGGTCAAGAGGATGAAATTGTGCTGGAAAGCGGTTGCAGATTTGGAGAAATTAGAAATGTATGCTGATACAATGGACGTTGTTTTTCCTCCTGAAGATTTTGAATCTCATGTAGGATGGTCAACAAATACTGTAAGATTATCTTCTGGAGAATACTTAGTTGGCTGGCATGGTGTTAGGGAAGATGATCAAGTTTATCGAGATGGCATTGCTGTTGTTGATGAAGAGGGCAATTTGCTTGGAATAACTAACTATATACTATCTCCTGAGGAGAATAATCCCTTTGAGGAATATGGAGATAGGCCTGGAACAATGTTTGGAAATGGTTTGATTCTTTACAAGGATCTCTTAATATGGATTGGAGGAGTGGGCGATTCAGGTATTGGAATATTCATAGCAGAGCTGGATAAAGTATTAGAAAAAGTGAAGTGGCTAGAATGAGTCCGATAAAGGAATTCTCATCATGCATTTCTTTTCAGTTCACCTCCTCTTCTTCATCCTCCATCTCTTTTTAATTAAATAATCATGATGTTTTTAATGTTCTTTCGGTCACTTAGCCTTCATAACATTATTTACTCGCATTAATAATTCCCATATTGAAAATAAAAATATCTAAAATACCATTTGATGATAAAGAAAATTTAGTAAAAAGTTCAAGATGATTTCTCTCAGGTGAGCCCTTTTGGTGAGGATTACAGAGTTAAGAAAAGTGCTTAAGGACGGCATTCCTCCATTTAAAGTGATTGCTTATGATGGAAGCGGAAACATTGTGGATGAGAAAGAGTTCTCTGATGCAGAGGAGGTTATAAATTTCGCAAAAGAATTCTTTGGAGGCTCTTTTAAGGGAGTTAAAAATGATGTTGTTGGAGAAGCCTTGGCTACATTGACATTGGTAAAAGGAAGAAAAGGTAAAGTAGAGATAACCTTTAAGAGACATTATCAAAAGTCGCTTATGGACTTCTTCGGCTGATTGAATTGATAAAGCTATTAGCTTTACCTTCTACATTTACTGGAGAAGAGAAATCGCTCTTACTTAGGACATACAAAATTGGTATGATTGCAAGAGCTGCAGCTACCTTTGGAATAACTGATATTGGGATCTATTATGACCCAGATCCATTGTTTGAATCGCATGGGCTTGGGAGATTTATCGTCAAAGTTCTTAAGTACATCAATACACCTCCCTATCTGAGAAAGATAGCATTCGGAAAAGATGACTCTCTAAGATATGTGGGATATACAGAACCATTGAAGACCCCACATCACCTTGATAGAGAGTATAAAGTTCAGTATAGATATGCGTATGTTCTTGAAAGAGTTGGCAATAAATTGAGGGTTAATGATGGTAGAGAAGTATTATGGGTAAAAATTGGAGAAGGTTTTAAAGAGGGCAATAGGATTGTCGTAATTGATACTGAGAGAAGAGTTACCATAGATAGGAGAAAGCTTCCAATATATTTCGGATATTACGTTTTTTACTATAACAAGGGTCTTCTAGAGCTCCTAAAGAGCTTAAAAAAGCGGGGATTCTTTATCATTGGAACCTCGAGATACGGAAAAGATATAAGGAAAACAGAGTTAAAGTTGTGCGATAAGGAGAAAATAGCAATATTTTTTGGTTCACCTTTCAGAGGATTAAGAGAAATGTTGGGAGGAGATGTATCCTTATTTGATGTCTTTCTAAATTTCATTCCAGAGCAGAATGTGAAAACTATAAGAACTGAGGAAGCGGTGTTTTACACTCTTTCGATTCTAAGGTACCTTAATATAATTTGAAAAGATTTTTTAGAAGCATAAGCACATTATTTAGTTAGCAAGGTTTACGGTAACCTATGGTTTACGGTAACCTAGTATGAAATGCCTAACTGAAGGATTCTTTTCACTTTCTACTGTAAAAAAATTAGAGAAGATATATGATAGAGAGGAAGAAAAGAGAAGGATCAGCTTAGACATTAAAACTGGGTGTTTAGTTTTCGTCTCTGGTTTGAGAAGAGTTGGTAAAACGACATTAGTAAGGTCAATATCTAATTCAATGAAGGATAGAATAACAATTTATATTAACTTCTGGGATGAAACTTTAAAGACTATAGATGAATTAAAGAATACTATAGCTAAGAAATTCATCATGAAACTAGAAAGTAGTAAAAGTGTCCTTTCAAAAATAGGAGCTAAAATCTCTGGAGCTGAAATATTGATCGGACCCTTAAAGTTCAAATTTGATAAAAAGAGAATCAAAGACCCGATGCTTATATTAGAGTCAATTTTTGATAAGGATGCTGAATTAGTCATAATAATGGATGAGATCCAGGAAAGCGAAATAGATAAAAGTAGGTTAGCTAGATTCATTTCGGCTTTAAAAGACAGATTCTCACCCAAGCTTTCCATTTTTGTGATGGGTTCCGTATCTTCAGTAAGAGATTTTATAGAAAGTTCAAAAGGCAAAAGAATCGAGGATGAAACTATCTATGGAAGAATAGATGATGAACTTATAATTGAGCCTTTTGATGAAATTACGGCAGAAAGATTCTTAATTGCTGGATTTAACGAATGTGGGGTTGAAATAAGTGATGATGATGTACGATATGCAGTATCGATGCTTGGAGGTTTTCCTGGATGGTTAGTAAAATTAGGTCATTATTATGTGAGAATGATTTCTCTAGGGAGGAAAATCAGTATTAAGGAAGCTGTTTCTAAAGTTGAGATTGAGGCTAGAGCTCAAATATTTAGAGAAATAGCCAGAGCAATAGAAGGAAAAAGAAATCCTAGGACTTACTTAAGGGTGTTAAGATTCATAGCAAACATTGGGAGTAGTGGTCCATCTAGATTATCAAGAGAGCTTTCATTAGGAACAAAGCAAAATGCGCTTAAGTATCTAAAATGGTTGACGAAAATTGGATTATTAAAACAGGTCGACAATGAGTATATAATTCCGGATCCTGTAGTTAGGAGACTCGCATTAATGAGCGACTTTGAAAGAGAAGTTCTTGGAAGATTAATGAAATAGCCGATTTTTAAACTTTTTACTAAGGAAGTTTGAAAAATACTTTTTATTTAAATTTGATAAAAACGTTT
>CBDULE010000014.1:0-17372 GCA_965367995.1 uncultured archaeon
GAGATGTAGAGAGGTCTCGTGGGCTCGGAGATGTGTATAAGAGACAGAAAATAAGGAGACTAGCTCTTACTTTATAACGGAGCTTAAGTATTAATCCAGGAAATTCTCTAGGCTGATGTCTAACAACAAATGGCCATTCTTCGTTATAAAGTAGCTCGTCGGATTGCGACTCTTCCTGCAACATGCTTTGTAGTCTAAGTAGGCGCTTATAAAGCTCTTGGAGATTTAGTTGGATTCCAAGGTTCGCGCTTCCAACGCAGTTTTCTACTTTAAACTTAAAATCTGTTTCATTTAAGAGTTCGTTCATGATAATCCCCTTCCACAATCCTTTAAATGGAAATGCAATATACTCTTTTTAAATACCGTTTAAATATTGTCATAGAAGATTTATTTCTAAGTGACTTAAATCGTCAAACTATTTCGAGTCTTTTGGCGATGATTTGTATGCGAAAAATTGCTAAATTTGCGACAATTAAAGAAATTCTTAGCGGAAGCGTTGAGATTGGTGTTCTTCTAAAGACCGTAGGAAAAGTGATTGATATGATTAAAAATGATTATCTTAAGCTTATACTTAGCCATGAAAATTCTGAAATTATGGTTAAAGTCTTTGATGAACCGGTTGGATTTATAGAATATGTGTTGTCCAATGTTAATCTGGGAGCTTATGTTTTAGTTATTGGTTATTTAAAGAAGATTGATGGATCAATTTATATTGTAGCAAAGGGCGTTAGAAAAATTGATGAAAAATTGTACAAATATTATCTTCTGAGGGGAAAATTACATGATATTAAATCCTCTTAATTACAGTTTTTATAACATCCAGAATCTTAGGTAAGTTCTTATTGAAAAGTTCTATAACTTCTTCATGAGTCACTTTCTCTTGCATACCTGCTGCATAATTTGTAACTATACATATTGTAGCATAACAAATCTCTAATTCCTTAAAAAGGAAGACTTCAGGAGCATTAGTCATGCCTACAACATCCCCACCAATCATTCTGAAGAAATTTATTTCGGCCGGAGTTTCAAATCTCGGTCCTTCTGTACAAACATAAGTTCCCTTTTCATGAAACCTCAAATTTTTTTCTTTAAGGACATCAATAATTATCCTCCTAAGTTTTTCACAATATGGATTTGTTACATCAGTATGAATAACTCCCTTCTTTATCCTACCATCTCTCATTCTAACTTCAAATTTACCATCAAAAAAAGTTGTTGGCCTTGTTTTCGTGAAATCAATTATTTGGTTAACTACAACAATATCTCCAGGCTTTATCTCCCTTCTCAGCGAGCCTACAGCACTTGTTGAAATTACATAATCAACTCCAAGTAGGAAGAAAGCAAAAGCATTGGCCCTATAATTTATCTTATGGGGGGGCACAGAATGCTTTTCACCATGTCTAGGCAAAAAATATACATTCTTATTCTCGATTTTACCATGTGTTAATGTAACATCTCCAAACGGGGTAGATATTTTTATTTTCTCCCCTTTTTCAAATAAGCTATAAAAACCAGAGCCTCCAATCACTCCAATTTTGATTCCCAATTAGGAATCACCCTTATTCAGAATTGCTAAACTTAAGAAATGTTTTTATTTATATTAGTACTCCGCAATTTCACAATTATCTTAATGTGAAAGGGATGAATCATTAGGGTGTGTTTAAGATATGAGTCCAAAAAAGAAAGCAAGTATTACTGTCCCTAAAGAAATCCTTGAGAAAGTAATGAAACCAGCCAACTTTAGACACCTAGTTCGTATCGTACATAAGGACATCAAAGGGGATATCCCCCTCCTTTATGCGCTAGTAAATGTGAAGGGAATTGGGTATTCCTTCGCTTATGCTATATGTAAAGTTTTAGATCTGGATCCATCGATTCCGGTCGGTCTGCTTAGTGATGAGCAAATTAAGAAGATTGAGGAGGTCGCTAGAAATCCAACAAAATTTGGAATTCCAGGATGGCTCACAAATAGACCTCGTGATCCTGCAACTGGAGAGCACTTACATTATGTTGGTCCAGAATTGGAAATTAGAGTTAAGCAAGATATTGATCTCATGAAGAGTATTGGATGCTGGAAAGGTATAAGACATGCCCTTGGTTTAAAGGTTAGAGGCCAGAGAACAAGAACAACTGGAAGAAAAGGCTTAACAGTAGGTGTTAAGAAGAAGAAAAAGTAGATAACGTGGGGTGAGTAATTATGGGCGATCCTAAGAGGCAACGTAAAAAATATGTGACACCATCACATCCTTGGCAACTGGATCGACTACGTGAGGAATTAGAATTAGTAGGAGAATATGGTCTTAGAAATAAGAGAGAACTTTGGATTTTTAAAACAATGTTATCAGAAATAAGAGGTCGTGCTAGACAGTTAATTGCGTTACCACCATCAGAGCGCGAAAAATACGAGAAACCTCTCCTAAGGAGGCTTTATGAATGGGGAGTATTAGACGAAAATGCTACACTTGATGATGTTCTTAGCCTAACAGTACGTGATCTGTTAGAGCGAAGATTACAGACAGTAGTATGGAGGTTAGGAATAGCTAAAACACCACATCAAGCAAGACAGATGATTGTGCACCGTCATATAACAGTTAATGGAAGAATTGTTACTTCTCCTAGCTATATTGTTAAAAGAACTGATAAAGTAGCTTTGCATCCTAGATCTCCTTTTGCAAAACTTCAAAAGGAAGTTGAAGAATTATTAGAGAAAGAGGGTGTTGAACAGAAAGCTGGATGAGGTGAATTACCATGGTAAGCGAAGATCCATTGAAAATTGGTATAGCTCATATTTATGCTAGCAAGAATAATACTATAGTGCATATAACAGATGCTACAGGTGCAGAGACGATTTCGAGGAAAAGTGCAGGAATGTTTGTTGATGCTGATAGAAATAAGCCCACACCTTGGGCAGCCTTGTTGACTGGCAGAGCGGCTGCTGAGGAGGCAAGAGCCGCTGGAGTGAGCAGATTAATTGTTAGAGTGAGAGGTCAAGGAGGAAATAGATCGCCCCAACCTAATAATAAAGCCGCATCTGCAGCAATAAAAGCGCTAGTCAGAGCCGGTCTTAGGATAATCTCGATTGAAGATGTAACGCCAATACCGCATGATAGTATTAGGAAGCCAGGAGGTAGAAGAGGAAGAAGAGTCTAAGGTGATGTTATATGCCTAAAAGAGCTAAACGAACTAAAGCGAGAAGGAGGAAATACTGGATTACTGTTTATGCTCCAGAATTACTAGGTGGCCTTAAAAAGCCTTTAGCTAAAGTACTATGTTATGAACCCGAGGATCTGATTAACAGAATCGTTCTTATTAAAGGAATGGAATTCTCCAGAAATCTTGAAGATAGAGCTATGAACCTTTATTTCAGAATAATAAGGGTAACTCCTTCAGGTGCCTTTACTACATTAATAGGTCATGATTATGCTAGAGAGATAATTTCCTCAAAAGTGAGAAGAAGGATGTCTAGAGTAGAGCTTATTACACGTGTCTATACTAAAGATGGTCATAGAGTTAAAGTAAGTATACTCGCTATGACAGCCCAAAGATGTAAACAGAGGCATAAACGTGCAATAAGGAAGATTTTTGAGGAATTCATTAGAGAGAAGGCTAAAGAATACAATTATGAGGAGTTCATCTATCACCTAGCAATAAAGAAAACATGGTATGGTGACTTGATAAGACTAGCGAATAAGATATATCCTTTGGGGGAATTCCTAATATATAAGAGTAGGGCTGAGACAGTAATTGTGCCTCAGGATGAAATAGAGAGCAGAGTAGAAGCTAAAGAGGAAGTCCTCAAGCATGCAGAAGCATTTACAGTAAGAAGATAACTACACATTATATGATGAAATCGCCACCATCGGACGAGAAGATGAAGAGATCTGGTACCCTCTGATTTGGTGATTTTTTGAGCATTAAAGAAGAATTACTTTATTATCTAACACTTTTTAATAAGAAACCTAATAGAGATATAGGACAGCATTTTCTAATTCAAAGGAGCATACTTAGAAGAGAAGTTAAGGAAGCTGAATTGGAGGAGAATGACTCAGTTCTAGACATAGGGGCGGGATTAGGATTTCTTACAGAGCTAATAGCTGAGAAGGTAAAGAAAGTTTATGCGATAGAGATTGATGATGTTTTTGTACGCATTTTAGAGGAGCGACTTTCTAAACATATTAATGAGGGTCGTATAGAGCTTATCCATGGAGACGCTCTTAAAATTCCGTTTCCAAAGGTAACAAAGGTTGTGTCTAATCCTCCCTATCATATAATCTCTTCACTAATTTTGAAAATTTTGAGGGAAATTTTTCCTTACAAAGATTTCAAACTAATGGTTTTAATAGTCCAGGAAGAATTTGCTTATAGACTACTAGCTAAGCCAGGTTCTAAGAATTGGGGAAGAATATCCGCCGCTTTTAGGTTCTTCGCATCTGGAAAAATTATCATGAAAGTACCGAAGTACGCGTTTTATCCTATTCCAGATGTAAATTCAATCATGATTAAGGCTTGGCCTGTTAGAAAACAACATATAATAAGCTTTGGAGAATACGAAAAAGTTACTGCTATACTTTTTTCGTCGCCTAATAAGAAGGTTAAAAGTGTTCTTAAAAACTATTTAAAACGATCTAAAGCTCCTTGGAAAAAAATATTGTCATTGATACCGCAATATATCTTAGAGAAAAGAGTTAGAGAAGTAAGTCCAGAAGAAATCGAAAAAATAGGAGAAAAAATAAAAGAATTTACTCAAGACCTGCAAGTTTGAGAAGGAAATGCCAATCTTTCATAACCCTATCTTGGATTTCCTTGATTAAATCATCCCTCCTTACCGGTTTGAATAAGTGCCTAAATCTTCCTTGAAGCTTCAGATACTCCTCTACTGGTAAAATTTTCTCCGGATGCTTTGCTAAATAAGCACTATATCCTGTCACTCTGAATTCTCTTGTCTCTGGATCAAACTCCCATAATGGATGCACACAAGTGTCTACGGCTAATTTCGTCAGTTTTATTCCAAGATCCTCAGTAAATCTCCATCCTCTATCGCATGGCTGAATAGCATGAATGAACGATGGTCCTTCATAATAATATGCCTTAAGAACTTTCTGAACGAAGTCCTGCCAATAGTAAAGACTAGCGGTAGCAACATATGCATTTAAATGAGCAGCGATGATTAGTGAAATTGGCTTCTTCCATTCAATTTTTCCGGGGATTACTTTCCCAGCAGGAGATGTCGTTGTTGCGGCAGCAAATGGTGTTGAACCCGATCTCTGAATACCCGTATTCATGTACGCCTCGTTATCATACAGAATGTACATAACATTATGTCCTCTCTCAACCATACCGCTAAGAGCTTGTAAACCAATGTCTACGGTACCTCCATCTCCTCCAAAGATTATTATTTTGGGAACATCCCCATCCCATACTCCTTTCTTCTTTAAAGCTTTGTATGCTGCCTCAATGCCCGCTGCTGTAGCTGCGGCGTTTTCAAAAGCATTATGCATCCATGGTACTGCCCAGGAAGTATATGGGAATATCGTTGTTGCTACTTCTAGACAGCCCGTTGGGGATACAACAATAACGTTATCTAGACTAGGTAAAGCTTTAAGGACAAGTTTGACTATAGCGGGAGCAGTACAACCAGCACACATTCTATGACCAGGAAGTAACGGATCCGGCCTTTTCACGATTTCATAAATTGTAGGTGGCTTAGTCTTTAACTTAACCATCCCTCCCTCACCTCATTCTCTAACTCCTAAATACTTAAATCTAAATGGTTTAATTTCGCCCTTCATTATTCTATAGAGTTCCTCTACAGCATCTTCAAGCAATTCTGGAGGAGCATCCCTACCACCAAGCCCATAGACATAGTCAACAACAATTGGTCTCTTCTCAAGGTCATATAACGCGGATCTTATATCTAGGAATAAAGGTGCTCCAACGGCTCCATTAGGTGCAGCTCTATCGAAAACGCCAACTACTTTCTTATCCTTCAGAGCTTCAATCACATCCTCTGTTGGGAATGGTCTATACGTGCGTATCTTCAAAAGACCAACTTTGTATCCCTCATCTCTCATAACGTCTACAACGTATCTTAGCGTACCTACTGTAGCACCCATAGCAACCAATGCTATTTCAGCATCATCAAGCTTATACTTTTCAACTAAGCCATTACCATATTTCCTTCCAGTTAACTTTGCATATTCCTCATTAACCTCCTTAATGACTTGTGGAGCCCTATATAATGCATCCATATGTTGTAATTTGTGCTCAAAGTAGAAGTCTGTTAGATCTAATGGACCTATTGTAAGCGGAACTGGTGTATGAGATAAAGGTCTTAAAGCTAATTCAACTTCTTTACCCATAAGTTTTATTTTTGGAACTTTCCTTGGTCCTCCTAGGAATTTCTCTCTAACAACATTTACATCCTTGAACACATAAACCTTCTCTGCTGTGTGGCTTATAACGAAACCATCAAATGCTACCATTACTGGTAGGAGTACTCTATGATCCTCTGCAATTTTGAATGCTTGAATTACATTATCATAAACCTCTTGAGCGTTTTCTGCAAACATTATAATCCAACCAGCTTCTCTTGAGTTCATAACATCTCCATGATCCGGATGAATGTTAATTGGTGCAGAAAGGGCTCTTGTAGCAATTGCCATAACTATTGGAAGTCTTAATGCTGCCGCTATATGCAAAATCTCATTCATTAAAGCCAATCCTTGAGACGCTGTTGCTGTGAATGCTCTTCCTCCCGCAGCCGCCGCACCTACTACAGCACTTAAGGCTGAATGTTCTGATTCAACGCTAATAAATTCTGTTCTTACCAAACCATCTGCTACAAATTCTGAAAATCTTTCAACAATAATTGTCTGAGGGGTAATCGGATATGCTGCTACCACATCTGGTTCGACATGATATATAGCCCAAGCTACGGCTTCATCTCCATTCAATAACATCTCAACTTGCTCAGCCTTCTCTAATACTTTCGCCATATCTCATCCCTCCGGTTCCATTGTAATAGCTTTGACGGGACATACATTCGCGCAAATACCACATCCTTTACAGTAATCATAGTCTATCCAAAGCTCTTTTGGCATCGGTCTTGGACCACCTTCTTCCCATTTAACATGAATTGCCATATCAGGACAGAAGAGTACACAGAGCATGCATTTAACGCATTTGTTATTGTCAAGAATTGGTTTGAAACTTCTCCAGTCTCCAGTTTTATACTCAGTGCTAAACTTATACGGAACTGCGCCAATAGGCAAGGCTTTCCATCCAGGTTTACTCTCTCCGCTCATAGCTTTTTCACCTCATCATATGCCCTCTTAATTGCTTCAATATTTTTATTTAAAATATCTTCTGGAAGCTTTACGCTGAGAACTTCCTTGGTAGCTTCAATTAATGCATCTAATGTTACAAATTTTTCTTCTGTAGCTTTAACAAATGCTCCAAGCATGGCTGTATTTGTGATAGGCCTTCCTATGATATCAAGCGCTATTTGAAATGCGTTGACATACCATACAGTTCCTTTAAACCCATCAAGAATTTTCTTAAGCTCTTCAGTGGATTCTTTGAACGTTGTAACAATCGTACCATCTTCTCTCGATACAGCAATCGCTTTATTAAGAAGCGTTTGATCAATTACGATAACATAATCTGCGTGAGTTATGCTAGCTCTTAACGTTATCGGTTCATTACTTATTCTCACATATGCTCTGACCGGAGCACCAGATCTTTCAGGTCCAAATTCTGGAAATGATTGCGCATATTTACCCGTTTTAAGAGCCGCTCTAGCAAGAAGAACAGAGGCGGTCCATGCTCCCTGACCGCCTCTACCATAGACAATAATCTCCGTGAATTTTTTCTTCAAGACTTATCACCAAAAAATTTCTTATTGAGTAACTTTTGGTTAAATACCTTTTTGGCATATTTCATGTTTTAATTTGTTAGTAGTATGTTTGGATTAGTTTAAAGCGTTATAGCTATAAATTCGATACCAAATCTTAAATAACATGACTTAACAAAATTGTGATGTAATATGGCTTATGTAGAAGAGCATAAATGGCATAGTATTGATTACAAAGAAGTTCTTACAATTTTAAAGACTTCAGAAAAAGGATTAACTGAAGAGGAAGCTAAGCGCAGACTTGAAATTTATGGTCCTAATGAGCTTGAAGAGAAGAAAAAAAGCGTCATACGAATGTTTATTGAGCAATTCACCAATTTCTTAATAATAATCCTATTAATTTCAGCAGCCATAGCAGCAATCGTTAATCCTAGTGAGTGGATCGATTCTGCAGCCATTATCTTAATTGTCTTAATCATGGCTATAGTTGGTTTTTGGCAAGAATATAGTGCTGAAAAAACAATTGAAGCTCTTAAGCAGTTAGCTCCAGAATATGTAACAGTACTAAGGGATGGTGAAGAAAAAGTAATATTAGCTCGTGAATTGGTTCCTGGGGATATAATTATTCTTAAGGAAGGGGATAAAATACCAGCGGATGCTAGACTTATAGAAACATTAAACCTAGATATAGACGAATCATCCTTGACTGGAGAATCAACTCCAGTTGTAAAAGATGCAAAAGTTATTCTTCCGGAGGATATTCCAGTTAGTGATCGAAGAAATATGGTCTTTATGGGCACTCATGTAATAAGAGGTAAGGGAAAAGCTGTTGTAGTAGCTACTGGAATGAGAACTGAGGTAGGTAAAATTGCAAAAATGATTGCAGAAGCTCCCGAAGAAAAAACCCCTCTCGAAAGAGAGCTTGATTATTTTGGAAAAGTTGCTGGAATAATTATTTTAGGCATTAGTGGTATTGTTGCATTTCTAGACGTTTTCATCGCACATCAGTCGGTTATAGATGCTATTTTACTTGCTGTTGCATTAGCTGTTGCTGCTATCCCCGAAGGATTGCCAGCAATTGCTACAGCTGTTTTAGCTATTGGAGCTAAAAGGATGGCAAAGAGAAATGCGCTTGTTAAGAAATTAGCTGCTGTTGAAGCTCTTGGATCTTGTGATGTTATTGCATCTGATAAAACAGGCACTATTACAAAAGGAGAAATGACCGTTAAGAAAGTAGTTTTTTATGATGCTGTTTACGATGTTACTGGAATTGGTTTTGAACCTAAGGGAGAAATTATACCAAGAGAAGGCTCAAATTCAAATGCTCTAAATAATCTTTTAGAGTATGCCGCAGCACATACAAGTGAAGACGTAAAACTAGTGCGAGAAAATGATGAATGGAAGATTAAAGGTTCGACTACAGAAGGTGCAGCTTTAGTTCTAGCCTATAAAGGTTTATCTGAAAAAGGCGTAAAAGAGGCTACTGAAAAGTATCCATTAGTCGGCATTATTCCATTTGATAGGTTTAGAAAGCGAAAAACAACCATTCATAGGCTTTCTGATTCCAAATATCTAATAATATCTAGTGGGGCTCCAGAACTACTCTTAGAAATATGTGATAAGATTGTATCTTCTAACGGCGTAATTCCGTTAACTGATGAGATTAAGAAAGAAATGTTACGAAAGATAGAAGATCTCGCAGGAAATGGTTACAGAACTTTTGCATTTGCGTATTCGATAGTTGATACTATAGATTTAAAGGATGTGTCTGAGAGACCAGAAAACATTGAAAGAAATCTAACATTCCTAGCTGTTCTTGGCATAATTGACCCTCCAAGGGAAGGAGTAAAACAAGCGATAGAGGTTGCAAAAAGAGCAGGTATTAAAGTTATTATGGTTACAGGCGATCATAAATTAACAGCGATGGCTGTTGGTAAAATGATTGGGCTTGAGGTATCCGAAGATACTGTATTAGAAGGCAGAGAACTTGATCAAATGAGTGATGAAGAATTAGAAGAGGTGATTGATAAAATAACTATCTTCGCTCGAGTGACGCCGGAACATAAGGCTAGGATTGTAAAAGCATTGAAGAAACGAGGACATGTAGTTGCAATGACTGGAGATGGTGTTAATGATGCGCCAGCATTAAAACTAGCTGATATTGGTATTGCTATGGGAATCAGAGGAACAGATGTTGCAAAAGAAGCGGCCCAGTTAATTCTTCTTGATGATAACTTTGTTACAATAGTTGAAGCTGTGAGAGAAGGAAGAATAATCTTTGAAAACCTTAAGAAGCCAATTAATTATTTGCTCACCTGTAACTTTGGAGAAGTAGCTGCAGTATTTGGAGGAGAACTTTTAGGCTTGCCTCCTATCTTTAGACCTATTCACTTGTTATGGATTAATGTCGTTACTGACTCATTACCAGCTGTTGCATTAGGACTTGAACCGCCAGAACCAGGAATCATGGAAAGACCCCCAAGGAAAAAACATGAGAGATTCGTCACTCCACGAAAACTAGCGTATTATACAATTACTGGTATAATATTAGCATTTATAACGCTCTACATGTTTATCTCAGTATTCAAACCAAATGACATTAGTTCACTTATTTTCGCACAAACATTAGCATTTACAACAATAGTACTATCTGAATTTGGGAGAGCATTAGCGTCTAGAAGTGAGAACATTCCAATTTGGCGTCTGGAGAATAATAAATGGCTTTGGATTGCATTATTCATATCCTTGCTACTTCAGCTACTAATACTTTACATACCATACTTCCAAGAGCCATTTGGTGTCATTCCGATACCATTGTATTACTATCCTCTTCTAATAGTACTATCTTTGGTAATACTTGTGGTTGACGAGATAAGAAAGGCCCTAAAAATTAATATCTAAGGAAAATCCTCATTTTTACTTTCTTACTTAGTTCCATATTTTCCCTTAAGGTGAACAAACCTAACCTCCTCAAGATACTCAATTTTGTAATCATTTTTTCCACTTCCTGTCTTAGTTAATCTTATCAGTTGTTGCCAGAAACCTCTTCCTAATGGCATAATTAGACGTCCTCCTACTTTAAGCTGTTCTATTAAAGGAGGAGGTATTATCTCCCCAGCTGCAGTCACAATAATCGCATCAAATTTTATATCATCCGGCCACCCGAGAGTACCATCATAGAGCTTGACTTCAATAAAATTAAGATATCCAGTAATGCTAAGGTTTCTCACTCCAAATTCATACACAGATTTTTCGATTTCTGTAGAATATACTTTTTTAGTTTCATCTTTCCTAATTAGATTTCCAAAATCATCCTTAGCATAAACAAGCTCTGCAATTAATGCTGCTTGATAACCGGATCCAGTCCCTACCTCTAAAACAATATCGCCCTCTTCTATTAAGGCATAATCACACATAAGTAAAGACATGCTTATAGCAGAAATCGTAGCGTCTTTACCGATTGGTAATGGTTCATCAATATATGCATATTTGAGATAATTTTTCGGTACAAAGCACTCTCTTGGCACGTTTAAGAAAGCATTAAGAACTCTCTTTGATACCAAACCTATTCTATTAAAAAAATCATAAAGATACATTTTATCCTCTTGTAGCTTTCTTCTCAATTTTTCATCTATCCCCCGCTCTTTAAGGCATCTTAAGTACGCATTTTTTCTATTAAGGATAATAACCACAAAACTTCAACCTTTAAAAACCATTAAAATAGCTAAATCCTTGTAGAAAATTATTGTTTATGATACCTTTTAAATCAGTTTTTCACAATTAATTCTTTGAGTATAGAATATTTACTATGAGCCGTAATAAATTGGATAATGAGTAGGTGTTTTATATTGTCTGAAACAGAAAAAAAGAAAATAAAAGAAGAAAATCCAGAGGAGAAGCCAGTAGAAGATGAGGTCGTTGATGCGCTTCTAAAAGCGGTAAGATTGGCAGAGAAAGGAAGAAAAGTCGAAGAAGGTCAAGTAAAGATTATAGCTGATTCACTCGAATTTACATCAATGCCTCAGCTTCCTGTCCAGGTAGCAGAGGAAGTAAAACCTTTCAGTCAAATGTTAAATGAGCAGATAATTAAAGTTGCAGAAAGCATAGAGGATACTCTTAGAAGTTATCAAGAAACCTTTAAAGAGGCTGTAAAAGCTCAGATTATGGAGTTTGATAAAGCGCTAAGAGAGCTTGGATATATTATCGCCCGTTCATTCGCTGAGAAACTTAATATCAGAATTCTTGAGAGGCATCTGAGAAAGCTGTATGAAGATATCACAGAGCGAGTAATAAGAGAGAAAAGTAAGGAGTTTTTAGAGAATACTCTTCAGTATATTGTTCCATTATATACTAAGATTACTGAGCGACTTCAAGGCCTTCAAAAAGATATTAACCAGATTAGGGATTTATATATTAACTGGATTCAAGGCTTTCTTTCATTGATTGCAGAAGAAATTAAGTCTTATCAAAATGATATTGAGAATCTTAAAAAAGAGAATGCTGAACTTAAGGCTAAGATTGCCGAATTAATGAATGAATTAAAAGCACTTAAAAGCTCAAAAGAATTTGCTAAAGAAAGAGAAAAAATGGTTTCAGAGGAGATATTAAAGAAATATCAATTTGAAATTGAGAAAAGAGATGCTACGATTAATGCTCTTCGAGAACAGCTAGCAGAATTTCAAAAGAAATATGAAGAGGCGTTAAAGAAACTTGAAGAGTTAAAGGAGCAATTAAAAGAGAAAGAACTTTTGATTCAAGATCTTCAAGCGAGATTATCTACTGTAAGAGAAGGCATCAAGGCATCTGAAGAACTAACGAAAATTAAGGAATACTATGAGACACAATTACTAGAAAAAGAGAAAGAAATAAGAGCTTTGAAGGCTCAGATCGAGGAATTAAAAAATCTTCAAAACGCGCTACAGACATTTATGAAGGAACTTAAGACGTTAGCTCCTACTGAAATAGAGCCAGAAAAATTGGTTTCTCCAGATGAGCTAGCTAAGAAATATAGAGAATTTCTTGATTCTTTAAGGAATGAAATTTTGAAACTACGTGATGAATATCATAAAAAACTCAAAGAACTATCTGACATCGTATCCAGAAATAAGGTTTTAGAGGAAAGAATTTCTATTCTTGAGCAAGAGCTTAAAAATTATAAGAAACGAGAAGAGGAACTGCTGAGAGAGCTTAGTCAGCTCAAAAGTGAAAAAGCGTATTTAGAGAACAGAGTAAAGGAGCTAGAAAGCCAAATTTCTGGTTCATTACCTCAATTGGCTGAGCTATCCAAAATCCTAGAGCTAACACTTGTAGGTAAAGCATTCCTTATAATAAAAGATGTTAAAGAAATTGACTTAAATAGATTAGCAGCTGCTCTGGGAACGGACAAGTTTCAAGTTAGGAGAGAGCTACTCAAACTTGTAAGAATGGGCATTATCAGAATTGAAGGTAATAAGGTTATTTATGTTGGAAGTACTTAAGAGTCTTTTTCTTCCAAAAAGAATTTTTATACTTTAGAATTTTTTAATTAGCGACCATTCCTATAATCGTGAGAATAATGGTAAACACCGCTGAAAAGATGAAATTAATAATCATTATTGTTCTCATCTTCACCTTTAACAACCTAACAAATCTAAGCTTAGGAAATGGGATTAAAAATGATATTCTTAATCTCAAACACATTAGATCTCCTTACAAAAGAATTGTATCTATAATGCAAACTAGTACACCAGAGTATCTCGGAAAATTCATCAGAAGTAAAGATTATATTACACTTAATGGCACTTTAGTGGATGAAACTGGAAATCCTCTCTCTGGAGCTAGGATCGATTTATACCTTGATGATGGGGATGGAATTCTTAAAAAGACGGAAGATTTATTCTTGGCTACTAACACTACAGACGACAACGGTAAATTCTATTTTAGGATTTTAGCAGGTCCCGAGTTCAGAGAGGGAAACAATACATTAATAGCGCATTTTGATGGGGGATCTATTAATGGTCAGTATTATGGTCCTGCTGATGAGTTTTATATAGTAACAATATTTGTACAAGCTAAAGTAGGAATTTCTTTTTCTTCGGAGAGACTTGCTCTTTTTGAAAAGAATGTAAGTTGTGATATATGGATATACTCAGATAATGGTACCACACTTTCTATCGCTAATTTAACTGTAAATATGAGCGTTTACTTCTCAAATGAAACTCATTCATTTAAGCTCTTTGAACGCGAACTTGTTACCGATTCTAATGGACATAATTATACAACAATATCGTTTAATTATACTGGTAATTATACCGTCTATTTATTGTTTAATGTCACGACGAATCGAGAGTTATTAGGAAATTTTACTGTTAGTGAACAACAATATTTTGAAAATGATACTTTAAAAGGGAATGATACTTCTTTTACAAGCGGAAGATTCGAGGTTTATAAAGCTGTTAAAATACTTCTATGGTTTAATGATGATACAAATCTAAAGCGTATCTACGCATATAAAAACGGTACTCATATTAGGATCTCTGGTCTTTTTTATAATATATCAGGTGAATTAGATAGCCAGAGAGTAGTTTTACAGATGTATGATGTAAAAACTGACACTACTTATTATTACTACGTTAACGCTACTGATGGCGCATTTTCTAAAGAGTTAGTGATTTCCCCAGAAAACTTTACGGTTGGGGAATATTTATTATACGCTACGGATACCGATCCATCAACCGTTGATTTAACAGATAAGCTATATCTTATCGTGAAATCAAAATTGCGGATATCATTAGAAAACACTGACGAATTTGTTACTAAATCCTTTCCAGCCAGCTCAATAATCGGAATTGAAGGTAAGGTAATCGATATATTCTCATTAGATGGTGTCCCTAATATGACGGTAAAAGCATCATTTGAGGGGATATCAAACGAGTCAATTGTCGAAAATACTACTAAAGCAGCAGGGGTATTCTTCCTGAGAATACCGATTCCTGATCCTGTTCCAAGTGATGTGCTCACTATCAGAATTAGCGCATCTGATTCTCCATTATATGATCCAGACCAAACTTTATTAACAATAAAAACTTTCAATCTTATCCTTATAAATATTACTATAAACGAATCCTTTTATTCCTGGGCAATATCTCATGGCTCTATTCAAATGCTAACAGAATCTGATGAATATATTTCCGAAGAAAATCAGACCTTAGGAGTAAAAGTAGAGGTTTATGATGACTTCGGAAATCCTCATAATGCAGAAATAAAAATTATTGCTGGTAATAATACGATACATTCCGAAACTGGAAGTATTGTAAGCAGAGCTATAAAAGTCAATTCATCGTCATTCTATCTTAGATTCCAAATTTTCGTAGCTGACGTTAATGCTGAATTAGAAGTTGCGATACTAATTAAAGTTAGACCAAAACCAAGCATTTCGCCGACATCTATAGTCATTCCTGTAATAATTTTAGCTGTTATCGGTGTAGTAATAAGCATCTCATTACTAGCTGAAAGAAAGGAGAGTGAAGCCACGATAACCTTAGCGAAGGGTAAAGTTGAAAGTGTAAAAACTATTCTTAATGAGATTGAAGATTATCTTAACATAGAAAAGTACATTTCAGCAATTGCTAAGGGAGGGCGTCTTCTCCTTCAAATTGCAAAGGAGTTAAAGGGGTCCTATCCTATTTGGATGACTTTACGTGAAATCGTTAATTACATCTTAGAGGATTTTCCACCTTCGATTAAAGAAATTGTGAAAAACGCTCTAATAAATTTAGTGATGGTATATGAAAAGGTAGTTTATGGACATAAAAAGCCATCAAGAGGAGATATTGAGAGATTCCAAGAATCTATTAACATAATCAAAACTTATATTTTACCAAGAATTGAAGGTGTTTCACATGGCAAGAGTATCACTCATTAAATTTCTTTTTATTATTGCACTTATCATTTCATTATATTCCGTGATTTTAGGCTCGTTTAATATAGCTATTGGTTCAGCACCTTACTCTGTTTTTAATACTAAAGCTAACGGATTAAGCATCCTTAAGGATAAATTAATTGAGAAAGGATATGATGTTAAAGTGATAATTTCCACATTACATATGCTTAAAAGAATTAATAAGACAGGTACTCTTGTCATAATTGGTCCTACAATATCTTTTACCCTAGAAGATGCGCTTTCGATTATGGAATTTCTATCGCGGGGCGGGAGTATTCTAATAGCTGATGACTTTTACTCTGCGAATTCTCTGCTTGAATATATTAGTGTAGTGTTGAGTGGGTTTTTACAGCAATTTGAATTTGCAGAAAACGTAAGTTTAAGAGCTATAAAGTTAAATACTAGCGGCGTTCTGATGGATGCAAAAGATTATTATAAAAGCCCAGCCCATCCTATAATTAAGCGTTTTCCATTAGTAGAATTCGGTTTCGCTCCCATATTTTCCGGAATAAAACAAGTTGTCACTAATTTTCCATCCACAATTTCAATTAGTGTAACAATCGACTACAAAAATGGCACAAAGCTTAATCTTACAGCACCATTACCCCCACAAGCATCTCTTATGGTCTCTAGCGAATATAGTTGGATTGAGACTGACCTTAAGTCAGCAATAGAAGGCATAGCGACACCGGATCCCTATGAGTGGGGTAATTTTCAATTTTCTGTGGGTTTTATATTAGATTTGCCAACTGGTGGTAGATTTGCTTTGATATCCGATCCTGATATTTTCTCAAATCAACTAGTTTCGCTTAGGAATTTTGATAATCTTGAGTTTGCTTTAAGATTATTCGAATGGCTTAGTGAAGCGACGCCTTCCAATATTATCATATTTGATGAATCGCATTTATCACATCTTCCAAGCGATCCGCTATTTGGGCTGTCTATATGGTATGGTGTTCTTGGAAACCTCGTATATTCCTGGTTTATTGCCCCATTTCTGCCGATTATTATTATATTATTGATGTTCTCACTATTATTTGGATACGTTCCTAAACTACAAAAGATGCATGTTAGATTGTTTAGTAAAGTAGAGCGTTCTCCAGAGACAACCTGGTATCGGTTAAGATTAAGAGATTATCTTACAACATTAAATTACAGGAGAGCAATTTCGGCTCTTCTTGACTACTTTAATTATCTTATTGAATCTAGATACTCTGTTCAGGGAGAAACTATAATTGAAAAAGTTGAGAATGTTATTAGTAGAAGAAGCGACCTTATGAGTTACAAAGATTCTATTATAAACCTTATCATGAAGATGTATTTAGTGAGTATAGGAGAAGAAAAGATTAATCGGGAGGAATTTTTGCAGATAGTGAATGAATTTAAGAAAATTAAAGAGCTATTTGAATATTAATCTCAAAGCGTATTGTAAAATTTAGAATTATGTGAGCAAAATGTCTGATGAAATCGAGGAGGAAATAGAAACAAGTGAAGAGTTTGAGGAACATCTTATTGATGCTGAGTTTATACTGTCTCTTATACACATCTCCGAGCCCACGAGACCTCTCTACATCTCGTATGCCGTCTTCTGCTTGAAAA
>CBDULE010000015.1:0-17290 GCA_965367995.1 uncultured archaeon
TGGTTTACTTGCTATTATATCATCGATTCTCAGTATGGTTATGGCCGCCTCGGTTGCAGTACTTAACATGTATTTCTTAACTCTTAATGGATCCACGAGCCCTCTCTCCCATACATTTACTATCTCTCCCGTTATTGCATCAATTCCCCAGTTTCCTCTCTCTTTCTCATCTAGGTTCTTGCTCTTTAATTGTGCCTCAAATTCAATTATGTCTTCTCCCATATTCTCAATAAGCGTTCTTGGTATCTCCATTAGGGCTTCAGCGTATGCCTTAATCACTAGTTTTTCCTTTCCAGTCAAGTTTGGATCTGATTCTGCCCATTCTCTTAGATAATGATAAAGTGCTACCTCTACCGCTCCTCCTCCTGGGACTATGTATTTATCCTCAAAAACGTCCTTAAGAACATTAAGAGCATCTTTTACAGCTCTCTCTGCTTCATCAGTGATATGCTTACTAGCGCCTCTTATAACTATTGATGCAGCTCTTGGATTCTTGCATTGAGTTACATAAATCATTTTGTCTTCTCCAACTTTCTTTTCCTCGACAAGTCCAGCATATCCAATATCATCTTCGCTGAGGTCTTCAATAGAATTGACTATTTTACCTCCTGTAGCTCTACTTAGCAGTAGCATGTCTATTCTTCTAACTCTCCTAGCAGCTAGTATTCCATATTTAGCCATGATATCCTGCGCTAAATCACTAATTCCTCTCTGACAGAATACTACATTTACTTTTAAGTCAACTAGTTTCTTAACAAGTTCCTCGATCTTCTCCTTCTCTTTTTGTTTCAAAAGCTCCAATGCTTCAAGTCCACGTAACGTGACATTGCTTGCAACATCAGCTTTTTCGATTTCAATATTCTGATTGATTAATGCTATTTTAGCATCTTTTACCAACTTTGGCATTTCAGGATGAACAACACTTTTGTCAACTACGACTCCTTCAATTAATTCACTATCAGTTAATGATCTGCCCTCCTTTTGTATAATGCTAATGAGATCTAGATCAAGATAATTTCTCTCAGGATCGTATGCTATTTTTGCGGCTTTATACGCTAATTCAGCGAAGAATTCTCTTATATCATGAGGTAATTTGCTATTAAGGGAGCTTACTGCAACTCTTTTGAGCAGCTCAACATCCTTCTCGATATCAACTTTTTTAGCAAGCTTCTTCTCTAAATAATCTCTTGCCTTCTCTAATGCTTTTTTGTACGCTGTCACAATTATTATTGGATGTACTCCCTCCTCAAGCAACTTTTCGGCTCTATCTAAGAGTGCAGCAGCTAAGACTGTAACGCTTGTAGTTCCATCGCCAGCGGTATTATCTTGAGCCTTAGCTGCCTGGACAAGTAATTTAGCAGCAGGGTGAGCTACATCAAGTTCCTCGAGAATTGTTGCACCATCATTAGTAATTGTTATATCTCCTAGAGTGTCAACCAGCATTTTGTTCATTCCTCTAGGTCCTAAAGTCGATCTAACTATTTCAGCAACCGCTTTTGCAGCGGCGATGTTGCTGTAAATGGCTCTTTTACCTCTTTCCCTTCTAACATCCTCTTTGAGGATGAGTACTGGAATTTGAGCAAGGCCAGGTGCGTATGCCATAAAACATCACCAGGGATTCCTCTATCTAGAACATCAAAAATTAGGAGTTTCCTCCAAGATAATATTAGGTATTCTTTGACACTGACTATTTATTTAAAAGTTATTCTCTGCATATTATAGGTTCAACATTTGTATTTCAAGAATATTATTCCTAGATAAATATGTCAATTTTGCTCCAAAAATCACTTAGAGTCTCTTTATTAAGGGAAATTTTATGATAGAGAATCTTGAGCATAAGATAATAGCATTAGAAATTGAATCATCACAAGGCTTAGTCAAAGCGATACAAAATGTGCATAAAGGAAACGTTGTAATTGTTGGTTTTAAAAAAATCAAGTCATTGGATGAGCATAAGGCACTAATCTTGGTGGCCAAGCTGATAAAGTATGCAAAGTCAAAGCAATTGGCAATTTTGAGAATTGGTGACGATTATTTAGTATTAGCTCCAAAAGACTATCGTATTTTAATAGAAACTCCCTAAACGTACTCACCGGATGAGTAAATCCACTTCTTTCCTCTTAAATAATATACGGGTACTCCCATCTTCTCAAGCTTTCTTTTCAGTTCTAAATCAGTTGTTGCAACAGCTGCTTTAAGTTTTTTTGCTGTTCTAGCCAAAATTTCGTCGGTTATTTCCCACCCTCTTTTCCCTTCCGCCTCTTTCATAACCTCCTCTTTTATTTCTTCGGGGACTTTAATTACTGGCATTTTCAATACTTTTATAAGATCTAAAGCGAAGTCTGCTGCCAATTTCTTTTTTCCCTTGCTTTTACTTTTAAGCAAGTTTAATTCCCTTATTGTCACATCAAGAACAACTAATTTCCTTCCTTCTGATAATCTAAACAAAGCGTCCTCCACATTAAGTCTCTTCGATTTTCCGCTTACTGGAAGCATCAAAAATGATGAATCTATTATTAATAATCTCTCACGTCTTTTCTTTAAAGTGTTCAAATCCTTTTCTTTCGAGTTTCTTTCCTGCATAATAAACTCCTTCACCATGTTCTGCTCTTCCAAGATAATATATCTTGCAGTTTCTAACATCTTTTATTTTCTCTTTAGTAGAAAACACTATTTCAAATTCTTCACCACCATAAAGCGCTAGATCTTCCGCTCTAATATTATTAACGTTAGCATAATTAACAGCAAGCTCGTCTATAGGGATGTTCTCAATAACGATCTTTACCCCGCTTACTTCCGCTAATAATTGTAACGATTTAGCTAACCCATCGCTACTATCTATCGAAGATGTCGCAAAATTCTTAATTAGCTCTAAACATTCGATTCGAAGGGGTGGATAATAAAAGGCATTAAGAATTTCTATCATTTCTTTTTCCCTCAACCTTCTGCCCCCTTTTAATAAAAAATGGAGCGCTGCTCCTGTTTTTCCAAAGGTTCCTGTTGTCCATAGATAATCTCCCACGCTCAGCCCGTCCCGCTTTATTATTTTATCAGTAAAGCCTATTGAAACTCCGGAGAGGATAATATTATCAGCTTCATTCAAATCTCCTCCTATGAATTTTATACCATATTTTTTACAAGCGAAAGAGACTCCTCTAATTATCTCTCTAAATTCTTCAATTTTAAGAGTCCTCGGAATAGAAGCAGATAAGAGAAAATATTTCGGTCTTGCACCTTTAGCTAATACATCACTAGCAGACATTATGACTGTTTTATAACCATAGCTTTTATAAGGCATTAATTTTGGAGCATCAGTTTTATCAACGAAGGTATCAATATTTATTACTGCTATTCCTTCTTCACTAATGATAAAAGATGCATCATCGAGAATTTTTTCATCGAGGAACTCAAGAATTATTTCTTTAATTATCTCACTTTCACTCTTATCAGAGATTAGCATCAAAGTAAACCTCGCTTCTTTAATTCATTAATTGCTATTTCTATTAGTTCATCCTCATCAAGATTGGTTGTGTCAATAACAATAACCTTCTCTTTCCCAAACTTATCTAAAGCCTCTCCCCATATGATGTTGAGTCTTTCTGCTTCAAGATTTTCCTGAATTTTTTCTTCCGGCCAATTTTTCTCTCTAAGTCTTCTTTCTAACTCTCCTGGTTCGCATATCAAAACAAAACATATATCAACTAAATCCTCTGGTATCAGGTCTGCTCCAATACCCTCAACAACTAATTTTTTTCCATGTTTTTTAACCTCATCTTTAATTGCTTTAATCAGTTTATTGGGGTCAATAATATATGCTTTTCTTTTGGAGTCATATCCTGAATATAGTTTATTTTTTATAACGAATTCAGAAAGAGATATGTAATGGAACCCATGCTTCGCAAGTCCCTTCGCTAGGGTTGTTTTCCCAGTCCCAGGAGTTCCACAAATAACAATCATGGTGACACCAAATTGGAAGATGAAAGGTTATTGGGTGAAAAATTAGGGTTTATAAGTGGTAGGACAAAGATTTCAAGTTTTTCTTTTTCGGCAATAGATATTCAAAAAATTTCCTATGGTCAATATGTGGTCGTGAAAGACAAAAAAACTGGTGAATTAGTTCTAGCCCAGATAGTAGATATTGAAGCTGCTGGAGGAACTGGTTTAGCAAGGTGTAATGTTTTAGGCAAGATACATAATTTCAAGTTGGTTGGATTACGTAGACCAGTTACATCATCTTCGGATGTTTATATGCCCTCAAAAGAGCTTTTAGAGAAAATAATTTCTGGAGGAATGCCCGAGAAGAGAATACTAATAGGTAAAATATTAACGCATCCAGAATTCGTTCCTGTGCATTTTAACCCAGAAGATTTAGCTAGACATATGCTTGTTGTTGCTACTACAGGAGGAGGAAAATCATATACTCTTGGCGTGATAATTGAAGAGATATTAGAATTCGCTAAGAAAGAGAATGAAGATTATGCCATCCTAATTTTTGATGTCCATAATGAGTACGGGAGTCTTCTGCTTCCTAATGATGATGAAAAACAGGTTGAAGAGCTTAGGAAGTATGGTTATGAACCTAAAGGGTACGCGGATCAAATTTTCATTTTTGACTGGGAATATAATCCTCCAATCCTAAGTGATGTATTTACTCCTGATAGGCTACTATTTCTTTATCAAATGAAGGAATTAAGATATGGGCTTACATTAAAGAGTCTAATGAAGGATATGAAACAAGCTGATTTAGAAACGCTTATTGCTCTTGTTGAAACAAGCGACCTTCATAAAGAAACAAAACGTGCCTTAACGAGCAGAATGAAAAGCTTAAAAGAGAGCGGCCTTGTTGGAAAAAATGCAATCGATATAAAAAATGTACTTAAGCCGGGCTATGCTACTATTTTCCGACTTGCAAACGTGCCTATGGGTGAAATCGGTCTTAGATTCTTTGTAGCTGACATATTAAGAACCTTGTACGAGGCATACAAAAGAAGGGAGATTTTGTTTAGGACGATAATTGTAATTGATGAGGCACATTTATTTGCTCCTAGAAAGGGTAAACAAGATCCGGTTAAAGAAATGGTTGTAAGAATAGCCAGAGAGGGTAGAAAATATGGGTTATGGTTAGTTCTTGCTACTCAGGGTTCAAGAGATCTGAGCACTGAAATTCTCATAAATACTGGAACTGTTCTTGCTTTAAAGATGCAGAGAGAGGATGTAAACGAGCTGTCTAGAATTTTTGATGTTCCTAAGGGCGTAGCTGAATCCCTTACTCGCGTAGGTCCAGGGAAAGGTTATCTAAAAGCTCCATCCTTAGCTATTCCAGTTATGATTGCTGTGCGTCCTAAAAGAACTCTTGATGTTAAAAACAAGCCGGAGATAATAAAACGCGTAGAGAAGGCCGTCGAAAAAGCGGCAAAAGAAACTGCTAAGCTTTTCAAGAGGATCGAAAAACCAAAGAAAGTTGAAGAGGTTCTTCCTTCAGTAGAAGAAGCTGCAGAAGAAAAAGCTCTTCCAGAAATAAAGGCTGAAGAAAAACGAGAACCATTACCACAAGAAGTTAAAATCACTCCAGAAAAGGAAATAAAGCTTAAAGAGAAAATAAAGAAAGCTGAAAAAGCTAGAACAATAGCGATATCCAAAATAGTGGAATGGATTTCTGATGAATTATCATCACTGAACATATCCTCTCTTTCATTACTCAGAGAATTAATAGAGAATGATTTCTTACACCTCTCAAGCGTACTTTCTCGTTATGATGACCTAATAGCGATTGAACCACTCAAGAAACTTGGCTTAGCTATAGAAACTATGGGGTTGCTAAGATTCACACCAGATATTTATATTAGAAGAAGATTCATGCTTAAGATGCCTTATCATAGAGCTAAAGAGCTAATTAAAGAGGCTTTAGAGCTTATTTAACCCCTCTAGCTATTTTAAATAATTTCTTCGCTTGTTCAATATCTCCCCTACTCAAATGTATTGCCCCCATTAAGTATGCTATTCTTCCATAGTTGAACGAAACTTTTTTCTTATTTTTACTTATTTTCTTAAGCCGCAGCAAGGCACTCTCATTTTTCCCCATCAGATATTCAAGTAAAGCGATATTATAAAGAATTTCAACTCGCTTGTTGCCCATGCTGAATAGTTTTAAAAGAGCTTTATAAGAAACATCAAATAATCCTATATCGTAAGCTACATCCGCAAGTTCCGAGAGTACAATTTCATCTGATGACGATTTGATTATTTTTTCAAAAAATACTTTGACTTTCTCTGAAGCGCTCGCTTCATATAAAATACCTAGGAGATCAACAAGCCTTACCATGTCAATTTCTTGTATCTTTAGTAAGAGAGGAAAGAGATTAAAGAGTCTATCAACAATTGGTTTAAGCATTTTTAATCTTTTTTGGACTTCTGAAGGATGCGTTCCTATATTTCTTAAGGGCGTTAATTCTAGATTAAGAGCCTCCGTTATTGCGGAGATATAGTAGGATATCTTAATAGCCTTCTGTCTAGGCGGAAGCGTATTTGTGCAAAGAAAATATGAAAGAAGTTTTTCATACTTCAGAATCTTCTCTATCATCAGTATCATTCCTTTCAATACGAATGGCGCCGGGGGCGGGACTCGAACCCGCGAGGCGAAACCGCCACCAGGTCTCGAGCCTGGCGCCGTGCCAGCTCGGCAACCCCGGCATATCATTAACTTCTAAACATCTCTAAAATATGAATTTATTGAAGGATGTAGGATATTAATTAAAGCCTTTACGCCTTTTCTACTATAATTCTTTTTATTTCTTTCTTTCTAATTATATGATTCTTTTTAATAATGGCTACATAAAAAGTATCCTTTATTACCTCTATATTTATAATCCAATCAGGATTCTCTAGATTAACTTTTCCCCAATTAATCACATCAGCTATCTCCTCAATAATTTTGAACTTTCCATATTTTGATGCATGTTTAGATACCGTTATTCTCCATGAATCATTTTGTTTTATTTTCTTACTAGCTATCTCCCTTACCTTTTCTTTAATTACATTAATGTCTTCAGAAGCAAATTCCACGGGAATTATTCTCTGCATATACTCCATAATCCATGGTTTTTCCTCTAGATATTTTCTTATTTTTTCAATAGCTTCGATTGGATCAAAATCAAAATCAACAAGAATTAGTCCTCTTATCCATTCTTTTTTACTTTTAGGAAAGAAAATTCTGGCATCCTCGCATATTCCAGTAGCTCTTAAACAATGCCATATTTCGCTTGCCGCATCCAATTCATAATGCCTAGGGGATGTAACAATGAATTTAACATTTTTAGGCAAGTTCATCAGATCTCTCCACGCATCTTCTTTTTCTTCTTCGCTTTTCTTCTTAAAGCAGCTCTTCTACTTGGTCTAACTTTTTCTGCGCCTCTTCCCTTATTTCTAAGACCTCTCATCTTTTTACCAGCGCTTGTAAGGCCTCTAAATACTCTTCCTCTATGCTGCTTTTCAGTAATCCATGAAATCACGCGATCGCTTTTTATTACTGGATTATCCCTCTCTACTAGTATAACCTCATAGTATACATACTTTCCGTCATCTCCAACCCAATAGGAATTAAGAACTTCACAATTTCTGTATTTTCTAGCAGCTCTCTCCTCAGCTATTAATTGTAAAGATTTCCTTACTGTATGACCTTGAATTGCAAGACCTTTTGTTTTTCTACCACTTCTTGGTCTTGGCTTCCTTTGACCTCCTTTTCTCACCCTAACTCTAACTAAAATGAATCCGGGTTTTGGTCTCCATCCAAGCGTTCTAGCTCTCCATAAATTTGTTGGTCTCTCTATTCTCACCACAGCAGGCTGTCTCCTCCAAATCATGACTCTTTCTTTCATAAGCTTCTGAAATTCTTCTGATTTTTTATTCGCCCAAAACTCTTGTATGTACTTATAAGCCCCCATAAAGTATCACCTTACTACGTTATTATGATGAACCCTAAATTCTTGTGATATTCTGTTAAAAATTTTTACTTTAAAGAAAAAATGAGGGAGAGTTAAGTCGATACAGCACTAGATTCCGATTCTTCCATCTGGATTGTAGCTGCATTTAATATTTGCAAATATCTTTTCAATAACTCTCTTATAGCTTCTCTTATTATTTCGCTTCTATGAGTGAAAAAACCCAAAGCTACTAAACGATCCATTGCTTCAATCATCCATTCAGGCAGTCTCACTGAAATTAATTGTAGATTGCTCGACATGCAAGTCACCTTTGAGTTTTAAAAAGTTTCATAGAAAATCATAATACATTCGTCTCACGCCAAATTTTAAATTTTCTTTTGCTTTTTTCTGTACTATTTTAAAAATCGAGGATGGGATTTTTAATTATGTTTAAAAATACAATGATAATAGAATATGTTTGCATAAATAATAAACCTCATTTTATAGCAGTTGAAGAAATAAAAGCTATTAGTGAAATATTTAAAATTTCAATTGAATTCGTTAAGATATCCGAAGGATTCATTATTATAAAAGCTCCTCTCTTTTTTGCTTATTTATTAATTAAGAGAATGAGTTTACTCAAGCGGATAATTATACTCTTCAATGATGTTGATGAACTTTACGAATTTTTAGTTAACCATCATGTGAAGAAAATAAGAATTGAGGGAGATGCTGAGTTTTCTAAAGAGATATTAAAGGAATTAAGTGAGTTTATAATAAGTCTTGATGAGCCAGACATAACAATCTATGTTTCTAATGAAGGTAAACTAGGAGTTATTTTTCAAGGTAATAGAAGGCAATTTCTTAAAAGAAATCCTCCATACAGGCCTTATTCTCCACCTTATACGATGGATAGTTTTCTTTCGCGACTAGCTGTGAACTTGTCAAGGGCCTTTCCTGGATGCCTATTTTTTGATCCATTTTGTGGTTCTGGAAGTTTTTTGCTTGAAGCTTATTTTGTTGGGTGTTATCCTATAGGCGTAGATATATCTCTCCCAGATTTAATCGGTGCCCGATATAATCTAAAATTCTTTGGAGCTGATGCTATATTAATAGCCTCTGATTCAACGAGGAGATTAATTGCTGAGAATTCGATAGATAGTATTGCCACGGATCCTCCCTATGGAAGGGCCTCTAGAGTATCTAAGTACATTCTAAAATTATATAACGATTTTCTGACCGTTTCTTATAACGTTCTTAAGTCTGGGAGATACCTTGTATTTTTTCATCCTAGTATCTTAAAGGAAGTTAACAAAATCATCGAACAGATAGGCTTTAGATATATTTTTACTTTTCCAATACGTGCTCATAAAAGCCTAATCAGAAACCTAACTATTCTTCGCGTTTGAGCGTTTTTACGAGATATAATAATCTCTTAACAAAGCCTATTAAGGAATGAACTTCTCTTCCTGTTAAGAAGGCTCTTCCAACCCAATTAACGATTATACGTTTGTAAATTTCTTTTTTGGGTGCTGGAAAATCAGCTAATACTTGATCCGCCAACTCTAGTAAAAATTTCTTTAGGATCTCTTTTTCATGATATTCAGCTGCGCGATATGGTAGCTTTCTGCCCTTCCGAAAAGCTAAGGAAAGCTCATAAGCTATTATAGCTGCTGCATGAGAAACATTCATTACGGGATATTCTTCACTTGTTGGAATAGTCACTACTAAGTCGCTCTTCTCTAATTCTTCATTTGTTAACCCATAATCTTCGCCTCCAAGTAAAACAGCTATTTGAGCATCTTGAGGGTATGAAAGCTCTCTCAATTTATCCGAAGTTATAGCGTTTCTCAGTGGATGTCTATCTCCAGCAATTCTTGCAGTAGTTCCTATAACATAATTGATCTTTTCCTGATTTAAAGCGTCATCTAGAGAGTTGTATATCTTAGCGTTTTTAAGAATGTCTTGTGCATGGGCTGCTAACCTATATGCTTCATCATTAATTTCGCAACGAGGATTGACTAGAATAAGCCTTAAGAAACCGAAATTTTTTATCACTCGTGCTATAGACCCTATATTTCCGGGATATTTTGGTCTCACAAAGAAGAAAATTGCATCGAGTGGCATAGAGGTCCCTCAAGTTGATTATTAGCTACTTTCTTGGCAATACAATAATTGATGTACCTGCTTTAAATTTGATAATATACAGAATGCTACTTGAAATTCCTAAAGGTAAGGTAACAACTTATGGAGCAATTGCAAAAGCGCTTGGGGATATTATAGCTGCTAGAGCAGTAGCGGAAGTTCTTTCCAGGAACCCTCTTCCCGAGAAAATTCCCTGTTATAAGGTAATCATGTCAAATGGTTCTATTGGAGGATATACTGCTCCAGGTGGTGTTAAAAGAAAGAGGGAGCTATTATTTGAGGAGGGAGTAATTAATGATTTGAACGCTGATAAGATTAATCTTTCAGAAAAGTTCTTTTCTCCCAAAGTTGAGTATCACTATTTGGAAGGATTAAAACGCATACAGGAATATCTTAGAAAGAATTTAAAATTAAAAAGCTTTGAGAAGGAGCCAAAAGTTATTGTTGGGATCGATCTTGCATATGTTTCTGCTAAACTATTTGATTTTGGAATTGCTGTAGCGGTAGCATACAATACTCGCTCACATGATTATATAGGAGCAAGTTTTTCAGTTACGCCAGTACTTTTTCCATATATACCTACTTACTTAGCTTTTAGAGAATTACCTGCCGCGCTTTTTGCTTTATATGAGCTAGAAAAGTATATTCCTAGTCTCGATGTCATCATTATCGATGGACAAGGGATTCTCCACCCAAGAGGTTTAGGAATAGCATCTCATTTAGGGATTTATATTAATAAGCCTACCATAGGAGTAGCTAAAAAACTTTTGAGTGGTAAGATTGGGGGAGAAGTCTTAAGAATAAAGAAGAATAAAGACTTGTTAAAGGTATATTCTGTAATCCTTGATAATGAATTGAGAGGTTATTTAATCGAGAAAACTAAGCGAAAAAAAATAATAGTATCGCCAGGAAATCTCATTTCTGTTCAAGACTCTCTTGATTTGATACTTAAACTTCCTTGGACTAGAGGCAATACTATTGATGTAGTTTATCTAGCACATAAACTCGTATCATCATTCAGGGATAAGATAAAGAACATCCTTACCAGAATCCCTAATCATTTTGAGCACTGATCTTGCGATTAATTTTGCAACTCTTATAGGCTCTGGGTATCTACCATGAATGACTGTATTGTTTAGAATTTCATATACTTCCTCTAAGCTCAAACCAAAAAATCTCACATAAACCGTGTATCCATTTTTTAACACAATAGGAATTCTCTTGCCATTCTTAATATAAATCTCAAGACGTTGTCTCCCGTTTTCTTTTTCGAGTAATATATTTTCTATTCCTTTGCTCTCTCTATATGTTACGGCGATTAAAGGAATATTGGTAGCATTATAAACTTCCTTCAAATCTATCACATTATAAAGTGAGATTATTACGCCCCCTAATAAAACTACTCTTATATCGGGTCTATTTAATTTCCTTATAAGTGAAATTATCGAATTCGTCGCATCAAGACCCCCTATTGTAGTGAATTCAAAACCTAGACCATCTATCTGCAGATCTCCTCTCATTATTACTCCTGCAATTAATGATTTCTTTCCTACCTTTTTATCCTCCTTCAAGAATGACTCAGCTATCCCGAGATATCTTATTTTTTTCTTCACTTAAACACCATAATGAACTAATTTCCAATCCGTTGAAATCTTTATAAAAAATCGAGAAATATTGTCTTTAAGGGTTCTCTATAATTTTGAGGGATGACTGTCATGACAGATGCTGAAACAGCAAGAAATGAGAAAGAATTACTTGATAAGAAAAAACTTGCTGAAATTTTAGGAATAGATTTAGAGGCTTTAGAATCTTTGCCGGAAGAGCCCGAAGTTCATTACTCAGTCGGAATTATTGGTACAGCTGGACATGTAGATCATGGAAAATCAACATTAACTCAAGCACTTACAGGAAAGTTTCCAGCAACTCACAGTGAAGAGCTTTTAAGAGGAATAACAATTAAGCTCGGCTATTCTCACCTCGATATTTTATACTGTCCCAATAAAAAACTTCCTGAAGCTTTAACTTCCAATGCGAATCCCAAATGTAATGGCGAAAAACCAAGACATCTAAGATGCTATAGTATTCTGGATCATCCTGGTCATGAGATACTCGTACCTACAATGCTCTCTGGGGCTTCAATAATCGATTATGCCATTGTTGTGATTGCTGCAAATGAACCATGCCCAATGCCACAAACGAGGGAGCATGTAGTTGCATTAGAAACTATGGGTGTAAAAGATATCATCGTTGTTCAAAATAAGATCGAATTAGTGTCCAAAGAGAAACTATTTGAGCATTATAAGCAGATAATCAAATTCTTCTCAGAAGAAACAAGCTATGGCATTCCTCCGATAATACCAGCAAGCGCTGCATTAGGTATTAATATCGATCTAGTCTTAGCTGCAATACTCCAGTATTTCAAACCTAAAGAGAGAAAAACAACAGGCTCTCCTCTAATGTATATTGCGCGAACTTTCGATCCTAATCTTCCGGGAAGCGATCCAACAAAGCTTGTAGGTGGAGCAGTAGGAGGTGCTTTAAAACAAGGAGAATTAAAGGTTGGAGATGAGATTGAAATTAGACCTGGAAAAGTAGAGAAGGATGGTTCATATCAAGTGATATTTTCGAAGGTGGCTAGCATAAGAACTGATGGAGGTCATAATCTTGAAAAAGCTTATCCTCATACGTTGATAGGAGTAGCTACTTATCTAGACCCTGGATTGACAAAAGCTGACGGTCTTGCAGGAACTGTGCTAGGGAAACCTAATCAGCTACCTCCAATTGTTAAAAAGATTTATGTTAAAAAGATAAAGATGCTACCAAAGATTGTCGGTGCAAAAGTGCATATTGATAATTTCCCACTAAGAAAGGGAGAGGTATTATTAGTTAACGTGGGTACAAATATTAATATGGGACTTGTTACACATGTTCAGGATGATGAAGCCGAAATAGTTCTAAAAAAACCAATTAGCTTTCCCAAAGGAGAAATCGTCGCATTGAGTAGACGCATACAAAGGGAATTCAGACTTGTTGGGCATGGAATTTTAGATTATTAAAAATTTCACCTAGAGAACTTTTTGAATTGTTAATTAAAAGGTGCATAGCCAAGATGGTAAAAATAGAGCTTTTTATCCCGATTTATGCAAATCCCTTTAATAACAGGATTAAAAAAGCTCTTAAAGGCTTTCTTAAAGGACTACTTCCTGATTTGGACATTGAAGAGATATTAATAAATGGACTATCTTACGATCACCGTTTTGTAGAAATAACGATTAAGGGACATGATGAATCTATTGCATATCGGTTTCTTCAGCGTGAAATAGGCGTTAAAAGAAAAGAGATAAAAGAAGACGAGGAGATTGTTGGCAGAGTATTTGATTTAGTATCAGATTTCATTCTTGTGGATGTTGGTCTCGAAGAGTTTAAGCCATATAGGATTAGTCCTGAACACTTCTTATCATGCATTCTTGAGAGAAATGTAGCTAAGATTATAGAACCCGAGTTCCTAGCGTCTTTATTTGGATTAAAAAAGTATTTCCCTCTCTTTATTAAAAGGAAAAATGTTTCAGAATTAACCCTCACCAAGAGAAGCATTGAATTTTTTAAATGGGTTATTAAATCCCCTTTCGATTTAATAATTGCATATGGTGTTACACGAAATTCTCTTGAGAATTTTATAAGAAGGAACTTGAAAATTGTATCTTAATTGTTGATGAGGCCCACGCTCTACCTAGTAGAGTAAGGAAGATCCTTAGTGTGAATATTTCTAACTTAAGTTTGAGAAGGGCTGTGAAGGAGGCTGAGAGGTTCGGATTCGTTAAAGTCAGTAGAGATATAGGAAAGATACTCGATTTCTTCCTCGAGCTTGTTAAAGATAAATTGAGGGACAAGGAAGAAGTTTTTGTGAGAAGGGAGGAGTTCATCAAAGGAATTGAGGAAAGATGTGAGGAATCGTTACAAGATTTAATCGATATGTTTAATTTGATTGGTGATGAGGTTAGGGAAGTAAAGAGGAGGAGTTATGTGGGCAAGCTCGGCAACTTCTTGGAAAGTTGGTATAATCAAATTGAGGGTTTTGCAAAGATATTGAGAAGGAGGGTTTCGCCGATGCTTGGGGAGTTCTTCTTACTTTCTAACAAATGCCTTGATCCGAGTTTAGCTACTAAAGAAGTTTTTGAAAGGGTTAAGAGCAGTATTCTAATGAGTGGTACTTTAACACCTACACGAATGTATGCTAAGCTGTTAGGAATTGAGGAAAGAGTCGAATTCGTTGAGTATCCAAGTCCCTTCCCAAAGGAAAATAGATTGGTTCTCATAGTTCCTGAAACAACTACCAAATTCAAGAGGAGGGGAGAAATAGAGTACAGGAGGATTGCTAGGAAATGTTGGGAGATTGTTAGAGAAATTCCTGGAAATGTTGCGATATTTTTCCCAAGTTATGAAGTTAAAGATGGTATTTTACAATTTTTCTCGAGACTTTGTGATAGGGAGATCCTCGTAGAGAAGAAGGGTATGAGTAAAGTTGAGAGAATGGAGCTTTATCATAGATTTAAAGAACTAGCCTCGAAGGGGGCCGTACTTTTTGGAGTTGCTGGAGCAAGTTTTGCGGAAGGTATTGATCTAAGTGGTAGGAACTTACTCTCAGTCATAGTCGTTGGTGTCCCTCTAGAGAAGCCGAATTTGGAAGTTCAAGCTCTAATAGATTATTATGAAGAGAAGTTTGGAGCTGGATGGAACTTTGGCTACATCTTCCCAGCCATGATAAAAGTGGTGCAGGCTGCTGGAAGATTGATAAGATCTGAGAGAGATTTTGGTGCCGTAATTCTCTTAGATGAGAGATTTGTTTGGAGGAATTACTATAAATGTCTCCCCAAAGACTGGAAGATTCAAGTAACGAAAAATCCTGAAAAGCTCGTGAAGAAATTCTTTGAAAGAAAACTTAAAGAACTCGAGGAATAGCTACTTCAATACTATTTTCATAAAATCGTAGGCTGCTTTCGTATTTGGGAAAATTTCCACAGCTTCCTCTATCAACTTACTAATATCTTTATACCTCTGGGAAAAGTGGAAGAGAATTAATTGCTTCGCCCCAGCCTCCTTTGCTACTCTTGCTATTTGCGATGCAGTTAAATGATAATACTCCTCTGCGAGCACCCCTTCGGATTCGCAGTAACATGATTCCGATATTATTAGATCAGCATCCTTACAAATCTCAACTAAGCCTTCGAAGAATTTTGTGTCTGAGATATAGACGATCTTCTTCCCAGCAACAATATAGGTTGCATCTTCAGCTTTGATCAACTTCCCTTTCCATTCTATGTCCTCACCTTTCTGCAATTTCTTCATTATTGGATGTCGAACCAGACCAAATTTCCTCGTGTATTCAAGATTTATCTTCCTCCTATCCTTCTCCTTAAAAACATAACCTAAGCATGGTATGATGTGTTTCAGGGGAAAAGCATATATCTCGAAATCCTTAGTCTCTAAGATTTTCTTGATCTTCCTTACCTTTATCTCATGAGTCAAGATTTCGAAGTTTTTGAAAAAGGAGAACGATTCCATAATGCTTTTAACTCTCTTAGTTGTAGTAACTGGCCCATAAATTTCAAGCTTCTCTCTCCTCCTACTAGCACTTAAACTCTGAATTATACCACCCAAACCTAGAGAATGGTCTCCATGCCAGTGAGAGATGAAAATCCTCTTTATCTTCGTTGGGCTTAAGCCGACTATTCTCATCTGTCTCTGAGTCCCCTCTCCACAATCAAACAACATTCTCTCTCCTTCATACCTGAGATAAATGCTTGGATGATTTCTCTCCTTAGTTGGAAACATACTGCTAGTTCCTAGAAAAATTATTTCTATCATGTTTTGACAAAGATTTTAGAAAATCAAAAATCTTTCGAAGTCCCCTTCAGGAAAACTTTCTCGAAATTCTTGAGAACTACTTTCCTCAACTCCTCCTCCCCTATTTGCTTTATTCTTGAAACCTCCCTCAGAACTATATGGATATTAGATGGTTCATTCCTCTCAGAAGGAGTTGGACCAAGGACTGGAGAATCAGTCTCGGTAAGAATTAGTTCTACAGGGGCTAGTTTAGCCAATAGTTGCTTCTGTTTGCTCCTACAAATGTTTGGAGCTATTGAGAAGTAGAAATTGTAATCAATTGCCTCCCTTATTTCCTTCTCGTTTCCAGGAAAGCTATGAAGAACCACTTTTCCATTAAAGTCTTTCAATACTTCCACCACTTTGGAAGGAGCAAATCTCGAATGGACAACAACTGGTAATCTCAGCTCTTCAGCTAATCTCAGAAACTTCTCAAAGAATTCTATTTGTTTCTCCCTCTCAATTTCCCTCCTAGCAACCTTGAAATCCAATCCTATCTCAGATATCCCAAAGATCAGAGGAGATTCTTCCTCCACTACTCTCCTTATGAACCTCATTTCCTCCTCTATTTCCTCACTCTTGAATTTCAGTATGAACTCTGGATGGAAACCCAAGCACGCACCAACATTTTTGTACTTCCTCGCTATCTCTAAAGAAGCTCTATTACTTCTCATTTCTTGTCCAGCATTCAGAATAAAAATATCTCTAGCCCTCTTTATCACTTCTTCCCTGTCTTCATCAAAGCTCTCATCATCCAGATGAGCGTGGACATCCACGTAGAGATAATCATGACCCATGAGCTGGTCCTCCATTTAAGGAAGAAGGAACTTCTTCATTAAAAAATTTTAGAAAAAATAAGAAAAATACCTTAGGGCTTGCTAAGGGCTATCTCTATCGTCGAGACTCTTATCTTCCTCCCCTCTGGAGAGTCGAATTCCTCACTGCCTATCTTGATGCTCTCCAATTTAACATCCTTCAAAAACTTGTTCCTTGTAACCTCTGCCACATCTACTGCTCTGCTAATGTATTTCCCTCTCGCCTTTATCAAAACCTTTTTAGCTCCAGAGTTAAACTGCAGGACAACACCTGTAACGTAGTTCATAAATGGTTTCTTTCCAACAAAGATCGTTGGGACACTCTCCTCCATGATCTCACCTCTCGTAAACTTTTTGTTAATGAATGATAACATATTCTATACATCGAGGTTTTTTAAAAATTTAACTCAACCTATTTAATTGCTTAGCTCGAGATTGATCTTCCAGAACAAGAAAATTATAAAAAATTACGCATTTTTTAATAATTATGCGAGAGCTGAGTATGTTTATGCTCATCCTCGGATTGCT